>JANWVW010000086.1 GCA_025056095.1 Bacteroidia bacterium | reverse complement strand
GTTTTACACTCATTTTCAAGTATATACAAAGTTAAACCTTGAATACATGGACTTGTTACGATTCTTTAGCCCGATTAGACAAACTTTATCTTATTTTGCATTCATTTTCAAATGTTTACGAGGTCAGAGTATATTTTTAGCTTGTTTAATGTTCATTATCAGTTACTTACAAGGTTAAGTTTTGAATAAACAGACTCTGCCGACCTGTAAAGGTTTTTGCGTGAGGCATGCGGAGGGTGCGTCAGCAGTGCGAAGCGCAGCGTAGCACCGAAGCGATAGCGTAGCCCGCAGCTCGCCGACCCGAAGCGCAGCGAAGGGACACGCCCAAAAAAATATCTCGAAAATAAACTTCAACTATCCCTTAAAAATCTCTAATTTGTTCATAATTCAAAAGTTACAAGTTTTCGCAATTCACTTTGTTTTTTCTTTTAGTACATTTGCAATTATGCGCTGTAAGTACTGGAACTATCAACAACTAACCCAAGATGAAGCTAAAAAAGCCAAAGAATTATCTCAAATTTTGAATAATCTACCTTATCCATTAGCTGAAATACTGATAAAAAGAGGCATTGATACATATCAAAAAGCAGAACATTTCTTCAAACCGCAGTTAGACCATCTACACGACCCATTTTTAATGAAAGACATGGAAGCAGCGGTTGAAAGAATACTCCAAGCAATAGAACATAAAGAAAAAATACTCATCTACGGCGATTACGATGTAGATGGCACCACAGCCGTAAGCCTATTGTACTGGTTTTTTAGACCGTTTTATGAACAATATATTGGCTTTTACACACCCGACCGCTATACAGAAGGCTACGGTATATCCTTTCAAGGTATTGATTATGCCCAGGAGAATAATTTTTCGCTAATCATTTCATTAGATTGCGGCATTTTAGCCCACGAAAAAGTAGAATATGCTACTAAAAAAGGTATAGATTTTATTATTTGCGACCACCATTTACCTGGAGAGACCCTTCCCGCAGCAATAGCCGTTTTAGACCCAAAAAGAAAAGATTGCCCTTATCCATACAAAGAATTAAGCGGATGCGGAGTAGGATTTAAGTTGTGTCAAGCCTTGGCTTCAAAATTAAATATCCCAAAAGAAAAAGTATATAACCTACTGGATTTTGTAGCCGTTTCCATAGCATCTGACCTGGTGGATGTAACAGGCGAAAACCGAGTTATGATGTACTACGGTATGAAACTGCTGGACGAAAATCCTAAAATTGGTATAAAAGAGCTTATGCAGGTTGCGAGAATTCCACAAGAACAGAACCTGAATACCAATGACTTAGTGTTCAAAATAGGTCCTAGAATTAACGCAGCAGGTCGATTAAAGCATGCTAAGCATGTTATAGAATTGCTTACTGCTCAAAATAATCCTCCTCAGGGGCTAGCCGATCAGATCAACACTATGAACGAAAACCGAAGAGATTTAGACAAAGCTATCACAGATGAAGCTATATCCATGATAGAAAAGAATAAAGAAATATATGAAAAAAGAAAAAGTACAGTTTTATTCAAGGAGGACTGGCACAAAGGCGTAATTGGAATAGTTGCTTCAAAGATATTGGAAAGGTACTACAAGCCCACTATTTTGCTTACTCAGTCCGAAGGAAAGGTAGTAGGATCAGCTCGCAGCGTACATGATTTTGATATTCATGAAGCTATATCTGCTTGTAGAGATTTGCTTTTACAATATGGTGGGCATAAGTACGCCGCAGGACTGACCCTAAAAAAAGAAAACATAGACGCTTTTATACTAAAATTTGAGGAAGTAGTTACTTCTACTATACAATCTCACAGTCTAACACCTATCTTGAATATTGATGCCGCTTGTAAGTTTGAAGACCTTAATGAAGCTAAATTCATGCGAATCCTGAAACGAATGGGACCCTTCGGTCCGGCAAACATGGATCCTATTTTTTTTTGTGAAAAAGTATCTCTATACTCAGGATGCGAACAAAATTACAGGGTAGTAGGTAATCAACATTTACAACTTGTTCTTACCCAAGATAATAAGATATTTTTTAATGCCATTGCGTTTAATATGGGAACTCCCGAAGTAATACAAAAACTTAAAGAGCATAAGTATTTTAACATTATTTATCACTTTCAAGAGAATGTATTCAACAACAAAGTAACTCATCAACTCAAAATAATAGATATTGAATGGATATAAAGATATTTTGTCTTATTTTTTTGGGGCGTGTCCCTTCGCTGCGCTTCGGGTCGGCGTGCTGCGGGCTGCGCTAACGCTTCGGTGCTTCGCTGCGCTCCGCACTGCTGACGCACCCTCCGCATGCCTCACGCACGCCGCTATCCGACTAAGTCCACTTATTCAAATGTAACCTTGTAAGTAATTGAAAATGAATGCTAAACAAGATAAAAATATATTTTAACCTTGTAAATCATTGAAAATCAATTGAGAATAAGGTAAAGTTTACATATTCAGGGTTAAACGCGGTGTAATAAGTCCATGTATTCAAGATTTAACCTTGTACATGCTTGAAAATGAACGCAAAACAAGATAAAACAAATATAGTTCAAAAAAGTAAAAAAGCTTAACCTTGTAAGTATTTGATAATCAACATAAAATAAGGTAAACCAAAGGTATGCGTACAAATGAGATAAAACATCAAAATACTACGTGCGTGAGGCATGCGGAGGGCAAGCCGTCAGGCTTGGTGCGAAGCCCCTCGCCCACGCTTAACCCCTTGCCCAGGGGGTGCAGCACCGTTAGCCCGTAGCACGCCGACCCGAGCGCAGCGAGGGACACGCCCAACAATAAAAATCCTATTTTTGTACTTATGTACTACGGACTTTTAACCGATCTATATCAACTTACTATGGGATACGGCTACTGGAAAACAGGTAAAGCCGAACAAACCGCAGTATTTAATTTATTTTTTCGCAAACTTCCCTTCAAAAATGGGTATGCAGTAGCCGCAGGTTTATCCACCGCCGTGGATTTTATACAAAACTTTAAATACACCACAGAGGATATTCAATACCTCTCACAACTCAAAGGAAATGACGGAGAACCCCTCTTTGAACCTGATTATTTAGACTACTTAGCAAATTTATCTTTTACAGGAGACATAGATGCCGTAGAAGAGGGAGAAATAGTATTTCCTCATCAACCTATGATAAGAGTAACTGCACCTTTGATACAAGCGCAGCTAATAGAAACGGGTTTATTATGCATTATCAATTTTCAGACGCTTATTGCGACTAAAGCCTCACGATTGATAAGTATTTGTCAAGGTGATGAAATATTAGAGTTTGGATTACGCAGAGCGCAAGGAATAGATGGTGCATTAGCTGCTTCGCGTGCCGCATACATAGGTGGATGTCATGCTACTTCTAATGTATTAGCTGGCAAGATGTATGGTATCCCTGTCAAGGGTACGCATGCGCATGCTTGGGTCATGGCTTTTGACACCGAATTAGAAGCTTTTGAACAGTATGCAAAAGTTTTACCCAACAATTGTGTATTTTTGGTAGATACTTATGATACTATAGAAGGAGTCAAAAATGCTATTAAGGTAGGACATATTCTCAAACAAAAGGGATATACTTTGGCAGGCATACGTTTGGACTCAGGAGATTTGGCTTTTTTAAGCAAACAAGCTCGCCAGATGCTTGATGAAGCAGGTTTTACGGATACAAAAATTGTAGCCAGCAATGACCTTGATGAGTATGTGATTGCAGACCTAAAAAAACAGGGAGCTGTTATTACTGTGTGGGGAGTAGGTACTAATTTGGTAACAGCAAAAGACCAACCTGCACTCGGAGGCGTCTATAAATTGGGCGCACTTTGGGAAGATAACCAATGGAAATATAAAATTAAAATCTCTGAAATTGCAATAAAAATCTCTAATCCAGGTATTCAGCAGGTACGCAGATTTTATGATGAAAACAACATTGCAATATGCGATATGCTCATAGACCAAAATTTACCTTATTCTGCCTTCGTCGTTAATCAAGAAAATGAAAGTCAAGTATTAGAAACTTCACAGTATTCGCGATACAGAGATTTGTTGATTAAGATAATTAAAAATGGTAAGTTGGTATATGATATACCTAATGCTACACAAGCAAGAGATAACACACAAAAAAGATTGTCTGAATTTAGTTCAGGTATTCAAGGTATAACTCCTATTAGTGATTATTTTGTAGGTTTAGAGCAGAATTTATATCAGCTTAAAAAGCAGCATGTTAAGGTAAAGTCATAGGTACTGTATTACATAAAGAGCGAATGGATTTTATATTTTTTGGGCGTGTCCCTTCGCTGCGCTTCGGGTCGGGCTACTGCGCACTACGCTCACGCTCGGTGCTACGCTCACGCTTCGCACTGCCTAACGGCATGCTTCGTATCCCTCACGCAAATAGCATTTTGATGTTTTACCTTGTTTTTAAGTGCGTCCCTGCTTTACTTTGTTTGATGTTGATTATCAAACACTTAAAAAATTAAAATTTTTTACCTTGTTTAAGGTGATGTTATTTTACTTTGTTTTGCCTTCATTTTCAAACATGTAAGAAGTTAAACCTCGAATACATGAAGCTTCCATACCTCTTAACCCTGAAAATTTAGCCTTTTTCTTATTTTCAATTGGTTTTCAATAAGTTGCAAGGTTATAATCTATTTTTACCCTGTTTGATATTCATTTTCATATACTTACAAGATAAAGTTTTAGATAAAGATTCTGCCGACCTGCAAAGGTCCTTGCGTGAGGCATGCGGAGGGCGTGCGATAGCACGGTGCGAAGCCCCTCGCCCATACTTTAACCTCTTGCCCAAGGGCGGGTGGGGCGCAGCACCGTTAGCCCGTAGCACGCCGACCCGAGCGCAGCGAGGGACACGCCCAAAATAAAATAAATACTTACCTCAAAACTCAACCCATCAGTAAAAATACCTAAAACTAGTTTCAAAATGAGGTTTAAATACTAACCACGTTATTTTTGTAATTTTGCACTATGATTAAAAAAATCATCACTTTTTTTGTATTTCTGTCTTTCATCCCTATTCTCACCAACGCACAAAAAGATAAAATATACTACGACCTGCGAGACCCCGATATTGACCCAAAACAAGTATATCATGTACAATTTTACTACGAGGTAAATGACTCCTTATTTACTTACAAACTGTACCCTGTGCTAAAAGAATGTGTCAATTTAGAAACATTAGATATAACTAACAATATAGTAACTAAACTGCCCGAGGATTTTGGCACTACCTGGAATAAACTTAAAAAATTCAAAATGCTCAACAATCGGATTACCCGCCTACCTAAAAAATTCGGCACTAACTGGACGGAGTTAGAAGAATTTACTTTTGATTATACGCTCATACATACCCTACCCGAAGGATTTGGAGAGAATTGGAAAAAACTCAAAAAATTTCATATAGAAAACTGTACTTTGAGAGATCTACCCACTCACTTCGGCATAAATTGGAATGAGTTAGAGCAGTTTACTATCAAGAGAACATACATTTATTTTCTACCTCAATGGCTTGGTATATCATGGACAAAGTTAAATACCTTTAATTGCAGCGATAATCGCATAGACTCCATTCAAGTAGGGTTCGGGGCTACTTGGGTACAGCTTAAATCCTTCACACTTAATGATAATACGCCTCGCAAAAGTATGCTCACACTACCTAACAACTTTGGAGAAAACTGGCGGGAGATCACTTTTTTCTCTGCTCATAATGCTAAATTAGCACCTCTACCCGAAGAGTTCGCAAAAAACTGGAACAAATTGAAATATCTTGTACTCTCTGCAAATAATCAAACTACTATCCCAAACGGATGGCTAAACCATTGTACAGAATTAAGAGAAATACATTTGTATGCAAACGGTATCAACAAAATACCCGAAGATTTTGGAAAAACTTGGGTTAAACTTATTTCATGCTTAATGCACCAAAATAGAATAACCGAGCTCCCCAAAGACTTCGGTAAAACCTGGGATAAATTACAATGGTTTGATATATCCTCTAATTTACTTTACAAAGTTCCTTGCGGTTTAGGCGAAAATTGGAAAGAAATCAAGCAAGCGTATATCAATGACAATAAATTTCCTCCAAACATCAAAGTTCCTGAACGTTTAACTTTGACCCCTAAGCTACCTCAAACTACCCAGGAAGAGTGGGTTAACTTTATTAAACGTGTATGCATGAATTAGTATTTTTGCTCTGTACGATCAGTAGATAAATACCGCTTACCTTTTATCCATTTGTAAAAGATGCTTTTGTAATAAGTAGTATCTAAAATGTTGGCATCTGTGGTAGCCAAATAAATTACTAAAATACTCATAGGTAATAAAATATATACTCCAAGCCATGCGCCGTGCAGCGCAGCAATTTCTTTTTTTATCGCCATTTTTCTGCCCCATTCTGAAATAATCCAGTACAAGATAAAAAACACAGTAGAAACTACGGTAGGCAAACCTAAACCCCCTTTGCGAATAATAGCCCCTAACGGCGCCCCAATCCCCATAAAAATAATGCATATTACAGGTAAAGCAAACTTCTGATGATACTCTAATTCTGCCTTAACTTGTCTTTTTTTTGCTTCTATGATATCATTTCGGTATCCAACCAAATAGTCTCGATGACCTTGTGCTTGATTGAACGCATTGCGATATACTACATTGTGTTTATCCTTTGGAAACCATTGTATTATAGGTTTGGTGCTTAGATTGTTGTTAAATTCTACATTTTGTTTTTTGAGTGTGCTATCGTAATGAAAGGTGGGTCTGAAATAGTCTTTAGCATTTTTTATCATTCGTTCTATTTCTTTTTGTAGAGAGTCTTTCATGCGTTGGAGCTGTGTATTATTTTTCATCTTTTCTGAGTGAAGGAATAGTTTTTTATCTGTTCTGTTGAGTTGTAATGAAGATATATCAAACAAGGTAGTGTATTTATGAAAATAAGTAGTGGCATGAGGTGAGTTTTTAGATTTATTAGGTTCAGGTAGTAGTTCCTCATGCAGCCAACCGTTGTAAAGTGTCATGACTAAATAGTTTTTATCTTGGGTGAACTCCATTTTACCTTGTTTAGCAATGATAATTTTATTAGCACCAAGATTAGCGGTATGGTCGTATATTAGTACATCTGTTAGTGTATTTGTTGCATTATCCACTTTTCGTACTTGTATGCTTACATCTTTAATACCGTTGTAAAAAGTTCCTGAAGTTAATTGAAAGGCGGGTTTTGCTTGGGTAATATCATATAAAAGGCTATAAAAATTGAGGTTTGCCTTAGGTATGACAATATTCGCATAAAAAAACAGCCCTATGGATAAAAAAAAGGTAATAATAAACAATGGTAGCATTATTCTTGGTAAGCTAATTCCTGCGGATTTCATCGCTACTAATTCATAGTGCTCGCCTAAATTGCCAAAGGTCATCAGAGAGGAAAGCAAGATAGCCATAGGTAAAGCGTACAATACAAAAGGAACTATGGCATAAGTTAGTAGTTCTACTATTACTTGCGTAGCCAGTCCCTTTCCAACAAAGTCATCTAAATATTTCATAACAAATTGAAGCATTAACACGAACAGGGCAATGAAAAACGTAACAAAAAAAGGACCTATAAAAGAACGCAGTATTAAACGGTACAGATGTTTGAACATACAAGCAAAAATACGAACAACAATTGGAGGTATGATAGTCAGAGATAAGGTTTTTTTGGGCGTGTCCCTTCGCTGCGCTTCGGGTCGGCGTGCTACGGGCTAACGGTGCTACGCCCCACCCCCTGGGCAAGGGATTAAGGGCGTGTGCGAGGGGCTTCGCACCGTGCTGACGCACGCCCTCCGCATACCTCACGCAAGCTGTTAGCAGGCTAAGTCCACTCATTCAAACTTTAATCCTGTAAGTATCTGAAAATGAACACTAAATAAGATTAAAATATATTTTAACCTTGTAAATACTTCAAAATCAACGCAAAACAGAGTAAAACTTGTGTATTCGGGGTTAAAATGCTATCAAAAGTCCATGTATTCAAGGTTTAACCTTGTATATGCTTGAAAACCAATGCGAAACAAGATAAAACAAATGTATTTAAAACAAAGTAAAAAATTTTAACCTTGTAAGTAGTTGATAATGAAAATAAAACAAGGTAAAGCAAAGATAGGTATAAAAATCAGGTAAAATATCAAAATACAGCTTGCGTGAGGGATACGGAGCATGCCGTTAGGCAGTGCGAAGCGATAGCGTAGCACCGAAGCGTCAGCGTAGTGCGCAGTAGCCCGACCCTTGCGCAGCAAGGGACACGCCCAAAAATAAACCTAATCCATTATAGAACTTATTACAATCTAATACGTACCTTTAATTGAAAAATTTTATTTTGTTTTTCAAAAAAGATTGTAATTTTGCCACTATGAGTAAGCATATCTTAATCTTGGTATTGTTCATAGGCATCTTTCTGTTGAACTTACCACTAAGCATGGCAGCAGGAGTGTGTAATGTAAGTACTACCACTACTCCCATTCAAAAACCTGCAAAATCTGAAAAAGAGAAACTTAAAACTAAAATTGTTAAAAAGGTTTTAGAAAAAAAATGGAAGAAACATGTTCTCAAAACTCAAGCCGTCGGTGCAGCTGAAACCGTAGTGGTAATACTTGTAGCCGTTTTACTTATTGTATTGCTAGCCCTACTAGGGATTGATGTAATAGGTTTAGTGATAGGTGTTCTCCTTATCATATTGCTAGTTTTACTTATCCTTTATTTACTCGGTAGATAAAACTCTGATAACTTTTATTTTCGTAAAAGCTGATATGCACATATCAGCTTTTTTTGTTTACTTATTAAACTTTTTACATTTTTGCATGTTGCAATTCTATATTCATGTTTATCACTGAAGGCGTAAAAAACTTACTCATCATTAACTTTATTGCATTTTTGGCTACGGCTACCCTACCCATCAACCTCTTACAATACGGTGCTTTATGGCATCCTGCGAATCTACCCCCCTATGACTTTTTTCAACCCTACCAACTTGTTACTCATATATTTTTACATGGTAGCATAGGACACATTTTTTCTAATATGCTTGCCCTGTGGATGTTTGGTAGTGCTATGGAAGCTACTTGGGGTACAAAACGCTTTCTGACCTATTATTTTACTTGCGGATTAGGTGCATCAGGTTTGTATTTACTGGTAGAATACCTGACCATTGACAGTGGCTTTTATCCTCCCATGGTGGGAGCTTCGGGAGCAGTATTTGGATTACTTTTAGCTTTTGGAGTAACATACCCTAATAACTATATTAATCTTTATTTTTTCATTCCTATACGTGCAAAATACTTTGTGGCACTATATGCCGCTATTGAATTATATGCAGGCGTAACCAATCAGTACAGCATTATAAGAGGCACAGGACCTACATCAAATGTGGCGCACTTTGCTCACTTAGGCGGAATGCTTATCGGATTAGTTTTGATATTGTACTGGAAACAGAAACGTTATTAAATCATAACTTGTTTAAAGTTCCAAAATTATGGCAAAAATATTTTTTATTGTGCTTACGTTAAGCTTATTTATTTCAAATCCAATTCATATTCGGATCAAAACTCACTCAAATAATCATTCCGACACAACTATCCACTACCCCCAGGAAAAACATTTCAAAAACGTGCGTCAGCTTACCTTTGGAGGCAATAATGCAGAAGCGTATTTTAGTCCGAACGGTAAGTATTTAATTTTTCAGTCCGATTATGCAAAATGGGGTAATCAATGTGACCAAATCCATTTATATGACCTCTCTGACATTCCTAACAAAAACCCCAAAAAAGTAAGCACTGGTTTTGGAAGAACTACCTGCGCCTACTTTATGCCAGATAACAAACATATCATCTATTCTAGCACGCACGCAGGAGATAAATCTTGTCCGCCTGTTCCCGAACGCAAACAAGGTAAATATGTGTGGGCTATTTATCAGGATTACGATATCTACTTAACTGACTTAAAGACAGGCAAAACGACGCCATTTATCACAGGTAAGGGTTATGATGCTGAAGCTACAGTTTCACCTGATGGCAAAAAAATTGTGTTTACCTCTGACCGCAGCGGGGATTTGGAATTGTACGTTTGTGATATTGATGGAAAGAATATCAAGCAAATTACTCATGAATTAGGTTATGATGGGGGCGCTTTTTTTTCACCTGATAGCAAAAGAATTGTTTTTCGTGCTTCTCGTCCAAAAACGGAGGAACAGATTAAAGAGTACAAAGAGCTGTTGAGTCAGCATTTAGTTCAGCCTACCCAAATGGAGATATTTACCTGCAATGTAGATGGCTCGGACATGCGTCAGGTTACTCATTTAGGTAAAGCGAATTGGGCGCCTTTTTTTCATCCGAGTGGTAAAAAAATAATTTTTTCTAGTAATCATGCCTCTTCGAGGGGTTTTCAGTTTAACTTGTACATGATTAACCTGGATGGTTCAGGTTTAGAGCAAATAACTTATGACAAAACATTTGACTCTTTTCCAATGTTTTCACCTGATGGTAAAAAGTTAGTTTTTGCCTCCAACCGTAATAATGGTGGTACTTATGATACTAATTTATTCATAGCGGACTGGGTAGAATAAGGTTAAGTGTAAATAGTTTGAAGGTATTTTTTGATTATGAAGTCTGTTTTTTACGCAAAGTAGCATTATTAGGAGCTAAGTGTTAATTCTTTTTTGGGCGTGTCCTTGCCCTGCGTTTCACTGCGCTCATGCGGGCAAGGTCGGCGTGCTACGGGCTAACGGTGCTACGCCCCCACCCGCCCACCCCCTGGGCAAGGGATTAATGGGGGGTGGGGGGGGGGGAGAACGCGGGTGACCCCCCCCCCCCCCAAAACAACACCAAAAGA
>JANWVW010000085.1 GCA_025056095.1 Bacteroidia bacterium | reverse complement strand
ATTAAAACGAATTGGTTGGTATTCGCATGGTAGGACGCGATGGTATTTCAATTCCACAATGGTACGATTAAAACTTGAAGACGGGCGGCTTATTTGGCTGGACGGCGAGTGGCTGTCCGGCGTTTGGCACTCCGGCATTTGGCATTCCGGCATCTGGCGGGGCGGCCGCTGGATGACCGGGTTGTGGCTGGGAGGAGAGTTTTTGGGTGGCGAATGGTTGTCCGGCGTTTGGCGCGCCGGCAACTGGCGTAACGGGGGGACTTGGCATAATGGCGTTTGGCTTTCCGGCAACTGGCTATCCGGCCAGTGGCACGGAGGGGAATGGTATAATGGCACGTGGTTCTCCGGCACTTGGCACGCCGGAGTTTGGCACGCCGGGGAGTGGCTGGACGGCGTCTGGCTGTCCGGCCAGTGGCTTGGCGGCAGCTGGGAAGGCGGTACCCGTAAACCGGCAGAATAGTTAGTGTTTAATGGCAAATAGCTCTTACCCCTCCTGCGCTTGCAGGGGGGCTTTTTTTTATCCGTACGACTTAAAAAAAAACTTATAAAAAAAATATAGCAAAGTGTTGCATATTAAAAATATATGTTATATATTTGTAGTGTACTTAAACAGGAAGTAATATGGAAGAATTAGTAAAAAAGTTAATAGAAGTTTGTCCGGAGGACAACTTCTACTTACATCAATCTGCTACTAACCTTTTAGTGTCAGTATCTGCCGATGGGTGGGTTAATTACATTTGGTGGGATTTTGAGAACGAATATATAGATATAGATTCGTTCTTACTCGACTCGCATACCAACACAGAAATGTGGGTCCCCCTTGAAGAGGGGGAGGTCACACCTGTAATTATGAACATAATTGAGGAGTTGATATTCCAGGCGGAGAACTATAGTTGATCCGCCTTTCCTCCCCCCGCGCCCACCCCCCCCCTGCGCCGCACCGCGCCCCCGCGCGCTCGCTTGCAGGGGGGCTTTTTTTTTATTATAACATCAAATCCAAATTTCACAAGCAAGCTCTTCTTTCATATGTTTGTTTGTTTTAAAGTACTGTGTTTAAAAAATCTAAACATATGTTCAAAAAAATAAAGAATAAGCTACAACAATTAGAGTTGGCTTTAATTAAAAAAGCGCAAACAGGTGCAGAATTAGCCGTCGTGCAGATGAAAAGGCGTATTTTTCAGCAAGGACTTAAAGCGAATCTTACGCCCATCGGCAAATACAAAACAGGCAAGCGCAAAGGACGCCCTATCAAGTTAAAAGATACGGGGCAATTAGAAAGGAGCATACAAGTAGTCTTTACGCCTAATGGTGCAAGAATTGTTGGCGATGGTTCAAAAGTGCGCTGGTTGGAGCGCCGATATGGTAAAATGTTTTCTTTGTCAAAAGATGAAATACACTTATTAATATAATATTTGTATATTTGCATATGCACATATAAAAATGGAAACAGTATTGTTGTACAGTTTTATTGGGAGTGCTGTTGCGTATTCTTTTTGGATTTGGTGTGGCAGCCCTAACAGTCAAAATGGGGAATATAGTACTGATATGATATTATCTTTTTTAGGGCGTTGGTTGCTTACAAGGTGGTTTAAGAAGCAACAAACAATATACAAGTTGTTCCTTTGCCCGTATTGCTTAGCTGTTTGGATTACGTTTTTAGTTGCTATTACCAATACAACGGTGTTATGCAGTATTATTTCAGCAGCATGCACTGCCCCGTTCGTTTCGTTATTTATGCTCATTAACAAAAACATATAACTATGCCAATAGACAAAAATGTAAAAAAAACATCAACACGGATGCGCGGCGTGTTGGTGTATTATTTCAATCCAGCATTGGTAAGCAGAGATGGGAAGGTCTTCTTTGAAGACATTGTATCCAATACAATGGACTATGAGACTTTTTTTAACAATTTTCAACAGCACCAAGACCGAGATGGTGTAACGTATGACCCAGAAGCCGAACGGCTATGGGAGGCGGGGATAGTGCAAGTGGATAATTACAGCCAATTGCGCTTCTTTAAAGAAACCGACCCGTTTATTCAAAAATTGTTAAAAGAATATCAAACCGCTTCATTGGAAGACAAAAGCCATGTCTATTTCAAGTTAGCGGATGTAGGCTTGGATAAAGAAACCGCATTGGTAGATGAATTAACCAAGTTGCGTGCTGAGTTGGCTGCATTGAAAGGAGGACGTAAGCAAGAATAATATGGAAGGCGAAAACTTAACAGTACCCAAAGACCAAGATGTTAATTCGCAATTAACATCACTTAAAATAAGCCTTACTGCTGCTGGGGTAAGTGCAAATCTATTGGATTCGCTTGGTAAAAAAATCAAGTTAGATGACGGCAGCGAGGTAACGGTAGATGCCGAATATTTGGCTAAACAAATAAGAGAGACCATCTTGTCTAAGGCATTCCAAGAAGGATGGTACAAGGAGTATCCACCTTATAAGAAGGAATTGGAGGAAATGACAAGGAAGCGATTTTATGAAGATATCAAAGAGATTGGGGAGGCATTGCTTCCTGAAAACCCTGAGATAGCAAAAGAAATAGCCAAGAAGTACAAAGATGCTGGTCGTTATACGGCTTCACAGTTAAGACAATATGCAAGTGAGCTAAATAAAATTCGCTTAGCAGACTATGAAGAAAAATTAAAGAATGTGTCGTTGGAAGGTCGTGAATTTCAGCGCATCTTAGATACAGAGCGCAAGCAACGCACAGAAATAGAGCAAGCTAAGCGCGAATTGGAGCATCAATTAGAGCGGTTGCGCACGGAGGAGCTGCCTGAATTGGAAAGCCGTTTCAAATCTGAAATTGAACGTATACGCTGGGAGACGCGGCTTTTTAGTGAATTTTACAAGTTGCCCAGCATTTACGACGATGAAATCCAATTAGGGCGGCGCGAGGCAGAGCTGGCAAAAGAAAACCACATTCGGAATTGGTTGATAAACAGCTTCAACACACACTTTGAAGTTAGACCAGACGGCAACGGCGGATACCAATACTATGAAAAAGGAAGGTTAGACCCTGTTTGGGTTACCAATCCATACGGGCAAAGGGTTCCGGCAACGTTGTCGGATATTATACTAATGATTGCCAAAGACCCTGTGAAAGGCGGGCGCTTTTACAAAGCGTCTAATGGTGGGGTTGCAGGCAACAAAGCAAATGATGAAATTGCCAAGGAGGCATTGGCGCGCGACCAAAAAAGAAAATCGTTTTTCAGTTAGTCAAAGCCCTTGCAACAAGGGCTTTTTTTTTATATTTGCATAAGTGTCTACGGACACCTTCCTTTGCTAAGGCAAATATCCCTCCCCTTGCCAGCTACGGCAACCAACCCTTTCACGTAAGGATTGGAAAGGCAAACAAAAACATGGTTTAACCTTTTCCAATATTTTATATGCCAGTACGTAGCCCAGCGACAACCTTTTGTACGAAAATCGAGCGGTTCATTGGTCAAGGCAATCCTGCGACCATGAAGACGCCTGTTGGATTCTTGCAAGCCCTTTACACAGAGGAAAATTTAAGAGGTGGGCGGCAAGAACAACGCGACTATGATATCAATGAAGGTCGCGCTATTGCTATTTATCGCAACTTCTATCAACGCGGCACCAATAACGGTGTTTTTAACGTCCAAGCAGACGGCGCCCCTGATTTGTGTGCACCCGGTACACAAAAACCAATCTATACCACTGTCTTTGAGTTTGACTTGACGCGCGACACGTTTTATCACAAGATAACGTTGTCAGACGCTCAATTTAAAACTTACTGCAATAGCGAAACAAAAGACGCTGAATTTGAGCGGATTTTAGCTTCCAATCTAAACGACTTTTACGTTACCATCAACAGGGCGCTATTGGCTCGTTATGTAGCTGGTGTTGGTGGTTATGTTGGAGGCGGCGCTATCAAGTCAGGGAACGCATTTACGGGCGGTAACATTGATGTGTCTTTGAACTCTATCTTAGACGTTGTACGCCGCGAATTTGAAGAGATGGAATACTCTACACAGCCTTTTATTGTAGGTTGGAACAACATTAAAGAGTATTATCGCAAAGGTCAATTCGGTTGCTGCAACAGCAACGTAGGGGTTGATGTATCAGCCGCTACCAATTACGGCTTATTTTTTCAAGATATCAACGTTCCCAGTGTACTAGCCCCCAATGTACAGCGTTTCTTAGCTTTTCAACCGGGACATGTTATCCCAATGGAATTTACACGCAACGTTGGCGACTTCCAATATGAACCCGTTGCAGAAAGAGGCGATGCTTTAAATTTCAACAGTTTAGATGATGTGAATACGGTTATTACCGACCGTACCAACAACTTTGATGTGCCTTTTACCTTTGATGTCTATATCCGCAAATCTAATTGCGGGTTGGATACGCAGTGGGTTGTTACATTGGCAAAAACGATTAGCTTGTTGTTTGCGATTCCAGCAGATGCATACAACACAGGCGACCGTTTAATAGGTACCAATGGGACTTTGTTGTTTAATGCTACTGCTGCATAAGCCACTGTAAACAAGAAGAAATATGAGTATTTACAACGTTGCATTGGGTGCGTGTACCAATACGTGTACCGCCCCGCCTGTACAAGTGGCTGCACCGTCCTTTTGCGATACAAAAATTCTTGCCACCGATATTGTAATCGTTGGTTTTTTGAATTGCGAGGTATCGCCAACCAGCACTCCTCCGTTACCAGAAGCGCCTACATTGGCGTTATCACATTTACAAGCACTGGTAGCTGCTAACAAACTTAGCTTTAAACGGGTGCAAAACTTTAATAAGCAAGCAGAAGAGTGGCAAGAAGTAAGTTTTGACCCTTTTATCCCAGCGGCTATTACAGGGGCAAATCAAACAATTACTTTTGAAGACAACTATTTTGATTTTGTCGCTGAAACTGATAGGTTGTATTGGGACGACAAAACTATGCTTGCCAATAATGGTAAATTGCACTTGGTAACCATTTATAGAGGGGATTTAGTAACGTTTTATCGCACGCCTGTTAACTTGAAACAGACGTTGACTTACGATGCAACAGGTAAAAACATTGCCCGTCGCCAATTCACCGCGTCTTTTATGTGGGCTGATGATAAAGTACGCGGTTGGAATTTTTACGTAATTGCGGGCGCTTACAACGCTTTCATTAACAACTAAATCAAAACTAAAAATATGGCTAAGTTCACAAGTGTTAGCAACAATAATTTTGCGCGCAAGCTTTGGTTTGCAAGACTTCGTGCAGCTGGATTGTATAGAAAACAATGCACAAAAGCAGTAGGTGCTTGTGCAAAGATGACAAAAGTCTCTGCTACTACATTAAAAACTACAAAGTACGCCAATCTTTCACCTCGTTCACAAAAACAGCAAAAAGATACGCGTACACGCAGCGAAAGAGCTATTAAAGAGCTTCTTGCGCAGGCTAAAAACATATCTAACAAAAGACTTGGTACGTGTTGTTGACCGTAAGGGGAAAACCAAAGCAACACGTTACACAGCTCAACCAATCCCTGCTAAAAGAAGTGCTGAAAGTAAGAAAGCTGTTGCACGCGAAAGGGCAATGGAAACACGTAATAAAATGTTTACCAAAAAAGATAAGCCAAAACGCAACAGATAGGCACAAGCAATTAAGTCGCGTCTAAGAAAAACAGGTGTAACTACAAAAAAAATAATATGAAAAAAACAAGAATAAGAACGCCGAAAGGGGGGTATCAAATTACCAAAAGCGGCATTAAGAAAAAATAAGTTTTTACACATTTTATGTGCTTATTTAAGCGCTCTGATGAATACGGAACAACACGTGGAATTAGGAATGCAACACATTCCTGCTCGCTTTGTAAACGTTTGGGTGGAGCGAATTGGCTACATAGAAGTAGAGTGTGTTAACGATTTAGTAGACACGCCGTTTTGGCTGCGAGGGTGCGTTGTAGAAGTAACCTTTTTAGAATAGGGAATGAATTGGAAACAGGATTTTATTATTTCTTTAAAGGATAAACGCTACAAAGACGGCTTTCGCAGTCTTTCGGGCAAATATTTAGAGCATTTAGCGGGGTTTACGCTGAAAGGCATTGCCAATGCAGCCACATATGGCAGTGCAATGGAGTTAATACAACAAGCATCAACAATAGCAGTAGACTTTGCCGTTGAGGATGTGTTGACGCGCATGCAGTGTTTAGGGCAAATTAAAATCATTGCCCAATCTTTGCCAACGCTTTGGAATGATACGTATGCCGATGACTATTCCAACGAAGTCAAAGGTATAGAAGTCATCAAATACAACCCCCAATATCAACCGCTGTCTACTTGGCGTGTTACAAAGGTGCATTTGCTTGCCAATGATACGGTTGCAGGTAAACAAGTGCAACTCATTGATGGCAGTACTGTGCTTACTTTTACAGTAGACATTGTAGCAGGACAGCCAACCAGCATTGACCTTACCAATGATGATAAGACGTTAGGGTATTTAGTGAAACACCCTGAACGGTTTAGTGTCGTTTGGGATTTATCTGATGTTAGACCTGCTACGTGGACGTGGGCAAATCATCAAATGAACAATAATCAATCTTGTGGTTGTACAAGCAAAAAAGCAATTGGTAGATGGTATTATGTTAAAGGCAATCACGGTATTGCATTGGATATGGCATATGTGTGCGATTTTAGCCGGTTGGCTCAAAATATCGCTTACATGATGTCACAAGCTATTTTGTACCGCTTTGGTGCGCACTTAGCAGAAGAAATCATTGGTTCTGATAGAATCAACTTTTTTACCAATAACAGTGTAGAGTGGGCTGAAAAGCGCAAAGAAGAGTTGTTAGATTTGTACAACAAAGAATTAGAAAAGGTATTGCCTTCTATTACACAAACTGTTGTAAGCATAGACTACAATTGTTTTGATGTACGTAGGAATGTATTGGTAGAAATGCGAGTATAATGGCAACTAAAAAAACAACAACAAAAAAGACTACACTCAAACCCAATACGCGCAAAGCAGGCGGTTGTGGTTGTGGAGGTCGTAAAACAACTGTCAAAAAATGACTACTATTCAACCAATTAATAGTGTTATTTTCAGTATTAACGGCGTTCCTAAGCAACGCGGCAAGTATGAAATTGTACGCGTAGGCGAATTGGTTGGTATTCGCATGGTAGGACGCGATGGTTGGGTGAAAGGTTGTGAGCTCCAACCTGTTAGCAAGTATAACGGAGGTGCTTATCCTAATGCAAATGCTTTTATTAGTTTCCTACAAGATGTCATTTTTAAATAGTGATGGCAAAAATAGAAGCAGGTAACGACCAATATTTTTTTATCAATGGCATTCCTAAGCAGCGTGGTGCCTATGAGCTTGTTCACGACGTTGTTGAAGGGATAGATTACATTGGTATTCGCATGGTTGGTCGCGACGGGTGGGTTGAAGGGTGCCAATTACAACCTGTTAGCAACTATACAGATAACAACGATACCCCCTTTGCCAATCTGAATAGCTTTTTTGTGTATGTAAGTGCTTTCATGTTTGATAGCAGCGGAGCTGGTGGAGGCGGTGGTGGAGGCGGTGGTCCGGTAAATTGGGTTGATATCATCGGTAAGCCAACAACGTTCCCTCCTATACCACACACACATGTATCAACAGATATCTCAGACTTCACAGAGGCTGTCCAAGACGTTGTAGGTACTACTTTAATTGGGGGCACAGGGATAGCAGTCGTTTACGATGATAGTGCTAACACAATTACTATTTCAAGTACTATCAACACATCTAATTTTATCTTACAGAACGGTAATGCATTTGGAACAGCTATTACCATTGGTAGTAACGATGCTCAACCTTTGCAACTGGAAACCAATAACACAGTAAGGTTGCGTATCAGTGATATTGGGATAATCAACGTCCCTAACTTCACAGGTACAGGAAATAGAGTGGTTATTGCCAGTCCAAGTGGAGATTTATCTACTGTTACTATCTCTTCGTTGATTAGCGGGCACACACACACGTCCAGCGATATCACAGACTTCACAGAAGCCGTCCAAGACGTAGTAGGTGCTACATTGGTAGCTGGTACAGGGATAGCAGTCGTTTACAATGATACTGCTAACACAATTACTATTTCAAGTACTATCAACACGTCTAACTTTATACTGCAACATGGTAATACATTTGGGACACCGGTTGTTATTGGTAGCAATGATGCTCAAAATCTTGAATTTGAAACCAATAACACGGTAAGGTTGAGTATCAGCCCTACTGGTACAATCAACATCCCTTCACTTGCAGGTACCGGAACCCGTGTAGTTGTTACTACCCCAACAGGGGACCTGTCAACCACTACCATATCATCATTAGTCTCTTCACACACACATGTATCCAGCGATATCACAGACTTCACAGAAGCCGTCCAAGACGTGGTAGGCACAACATTGGTAGCTGGAAGCGGTATATCAATCAACTATAACGACACTGCCAATACAATTACCATATCAAGCAGCGGTGTAGATTGGAATGACATTACTAACAAGCCTGCTACTTTTCCTCCTTCACCACATACACACGTCCATGAAGACATTACAGACTTCTTACAGGCAGTAAAAAATATTATTTCACAAAACCTTGTACATGAAAATCATGAAGGAATTTCCTTTATAAATTATGGTGGTGTGATACTTGCACAAGTAAATGCCGATTTAAACTACATTCTTTCCAATGGCAATATTGCATGGAATCAAATTGAACTATTAAATGAAGGCGGTGAAAAGATTGTTTATGCTTCTGATTGTATCCAATACGAAAAAGGTGGATATCACTTAAAACTCGGATTTGAGACCCCTTACGACCTCAACATAAGCACTTTTTTTGAGCAAAAATTTCAAACCAAGAACGGCATTATTGCGACATTAGATGATATAACAGCTGTTTTTGATAGTACAGATATTAACCCTGCTTTTCAAGAAACCGTACAGGATATCATTGCTGCAACATTGGTAGCAGGTGCTGGTATAACAATTAACTATGATGATAATGCCAATACAATTACCATATCAAGCACTTCATCATCTCCTACAAATGCTATTTTGCAAGACGGTAACAGTTTTGGTACCGCTGTAAGGATTGGTAGCAACGATATTTTCCCCTTGCAACTGGAAACCAATAACACGGTAAGGTTGAGTATTAGCCCTACTGGTACAATCAACATACCTTCACTTGCAGGTACCGGAACCCGTGTAGTTGTTGCAAGTTCAAGTGGAGATTTATCTACCAATACCATATCATCGCTAATCAGCGGGCATACACATGTATCAACAGATATCACAGACTTCACAGAGGCTGTCCAAGACGTGGTAGGTGCAACACTGGTAGCTGGAAGCGGTATATCAATCAATTACAACGACGCTGCCAATACAATTACCATATCAAGCACTTCATCATCTCCTACAAATGCTATCTTGCAAGACGGTAACAGTTTTGGTACCGCTGTAAGGATTGGCAGCAACGATGCTCAACCCTTGCAACTGGAAACCAATAACACAGTTCATGTTACACTGGATACAGCAGGGGCATTGCACATTGGTTCGGTTGTAAGCGCCAATGCACAACTGCAAGTAAATAGTACAAGCAGAGGTTTCTTGCCCCCTCGCATGACTACTACACAACGCAATGCAGTAACATGGACAAGTGCAGATGCAGGCATGATTATTTACAACACAATCAATAACAGACACCAAGTTTACAACGGGTCTTCGTGGTTTAACTTAGCAACAGTTAACATGATAACCGCAACGGGCAACTTGGTCAATGGTGTTTTTACATACTCTGATAGTAGAATAACCACATCAAGTGTTGTTACTGCAACTGCTACCAATACTGGCATGCTAACAGGTATGCTAAGAGTCCAAGTAAATGCAGGGAGTGTAACCGTAAGAAGCGTCGATTATACCAATAGTGTAATGACTAATGATTCGGCGGGTATCAACTTAATTATTGTAATATCACTATGAGCACTTTTGAAATAACAACTAATAATACACTCAAACAAGTACAAAATGCCAACTATGTTACGATTCCTCGTTTGACCACTGTTGAAAGAGATGCGCTAACGGGGGTATTGGTTGGTTCTAAAATATGGAACACGACTACCAATCAAGAAGAAACTTGGAATGGAACTACTTGGTTACCAAGCCATTTAATCTTAAATCAAGGCACATTGGCAGGTAGAGGCAGTACGTCTGGAACAGGAACATTGCAGCAAATAACAATAGGTAGTGGGTTAGTCATGACAGGAACGACGTTGTCTGTAAATACAAGTGGTGGAGTTGGTACTTCTCCTGAACGATTAGCACAATTGCAAGAGAGTTTTAACGACTATCATTTCAATTCCACAATGGTACGATTAAAACCGGAGAGTGGCGTCGCGGCACGTGGCACCGTGGCACGATTTCAATTCCACAATGGTACGATTAAAACGCTTGGGCGGTTGGCGGCGGCGGCTCAATTGGATTATTTCAATTCCACAATGGTACGATTAAAACGCATTAAAAAGCCCGGCACTTGTTTCGATTTGTATATTTCAATTCCACAATGGTACGATTAAAACGGGCGGGGGGTTGCGGGCGCGGGTTGCTGGGACGGGATTTCAATTCCACAATGGTACGATTAAAACCCGAACAAATCAATTCAGTGTATGTTAATTCAGTGCATTTCAATTCCACAATGGTACGATTAAAACACTTGTATTGAGTTGATTAAGCCTGATGATACAAGACATTTCAATTCCACAATGGTACGATTAAAACTCAGTATCTGCCGATGGGTGGGTTAATTACATTTGGATTTCAATTCCACAATGGTACGATTAAAACCCGTTCAAAAGTAAGTAATCGATTACAAAAACGCAAATTTTGGGTA
>JANWVW010000084.1 GCA_025056095.1 Bacteroidia bacterium | reverse complement strand
TTCAAACGACGCATGGGGGAGGATGGGGTGGTGATGTTTTTGTAACGAAGTTGAATGCGTCGGGGAGTAGCTTGGATTATTCTACGTATATTGGGGGAAGTAGTGCTGATGTGGGTAATGGCATTGCCGTAGATGGCAGTGGCTATGCGTATATTACAGGTGGGACTTTCTATACTATCGATTATGATATTACTCCTTGTACTTACCAAAGTACTCATGGTGGCGGAGATGAAGATCTATTCGTAACTGTAGTATCGCCTGGTGGGACATATCTTGCGTATTCTACTTATTTAGGGGGTACGGGTCATGAGGAGCCAGGTGGCATTACTTTAGACAATAGTGGGTATGTTTATGTTTGTGGATATACAGGTGAAGGGTATCCTACTACACCTGGGGCTTTTCAAACTATATACGATGGAGGCTGGCATGATGTTGTTGTAACTAAGCTTGAACCTGAGTGTATTTTATCTACGTTTAGTTTGAAGGTCAGTGTAAACTATTGTTTTGAGAATAAAGGGGTATTTATTACTTGGCAAAGTACTATTCAAGAACCTATACAGCATTTTGTAGTAGAAAAGTGGCAAAATAACACTTGGCAAGGTATAGCCCAAGCAAATAGCAGCACAAGCAGTTATCAAGATAAAGAGGGTGTGTATGCAGGGGCTACGCATATATATCGCATACGGGCGGTAAATAAAGATGGGCAAAGCTACTACTCTAATGTGGCAACCATAACTGTACCTGAACAAGATAAAAGTTTTACCTTGTATCCCAATCCTGCACAGAATTATGTGGTAGTAGAGAACTACACGAATAGCATTCAGGAGTATGAATTAAGTGATATTTCAGGTAAAGCATTGCAGGTTTATACGTTACCGCAAGGTAAAAATACCATAGAACTGAACTTACCGAAGGGAATGTATTTCATCCGAGCGCGAAGAGGAGGTAAAGCAGAGAGGTTTGTAGTGGAGTAACAAGGTAAAAAAGCCCTGCAAAGAATTGCAGGGCTTTTTGCGTGAGGCATGCGGAGGGCGTGCGTTAGCACGGTGCGTAGCGAAGCGAAGCACCGAAGCGCAGCGTAGCCCGTAGCACGCCGACCTTGTGGGCATGAGCGCAAGCGAATGCCCACAAGGGCACGCCCAAAAAATCAAAAAAATTAAACTTCAATATTGTCCATTTGCGTGTAGAAACATCTATCTTGCCATACCTACTGTTACTACCTTGCAAGCTTTGCAACTATATTTTTCTAAAACTTCCATTGATTTGATGAGCGTGCTACCTGTGGTAATGATATCATCCACCAACAAAAGCGTTTTATTGTGTATTTTTTCAGGCGCTAACGAAGTAAAAATACTCTTTTCAGACAGAGAAAGTAATCTTTGAAGCTTACCTTTGCGCGTTTGGGTAAGAGTTTGCTCAACTTTGACGAGAATATCTGGAGAATAAGGTATGTTTACAACTTTCTGAATTCCTTTTACGATCATTGCAGCTTGATTGTAGCCGCGTAGGCGTTCCTTTTTAGGGTGCATAGGAATAGGAACAATATAATCTACATCATCAAAAAAGCCCGTGTTTCGTAATTGATAGGCTAAAAAAGTTCCTAAATGCTCCCCTAAAAAAGGTTTGTTTTCGTATTTTAAGCTGTGAATTATTTTTTGCAAGATTCCCTTTTTGTCAAAATAAAATAAAGCAGTTGCTCTTTTGAGAAAAGGAAAGCCCAATAGTTTAGACTCCATCGGATTGGGAAAAGGTTTTTCATGAAAGTAAGTTTTTTCAATTTTAACTAAACAAGTAGAACATATCTTATAGGGTTCCGAAAGTAATAAGGGCTGCTGGCATCCAAAACAGACATTAGGATACGCCAAGTGTAGTACGCTTTCTATAATCTCGTTTATTCTAAACACTGCCCAAATGTACAAAAAATGGTCATATAAATTGTAAAAATATGTTTATTTGCAAGTAAATGGTAAAAAGTAAAGTTCTGTCAAGAAAAGGATTTTCTTACATAACGCTAAGTATTGCGATACTACTTTGGACAACCATGTTCGTTATGCTTGCCCAAGATATGCGATTGACAAATATGAAATATGAACAATTCCCCTACCGAGTAGTTTTGTTTTTTTCGTTAAATACTTTGTATTATTATATTGGTCAATTTGTTGTTACTGCGAAACGGAGCGAAACTACTAAGCAACTTCGTAGATTTTTAATACTTGGAGTTTTATTGCTGATTCTGCATTTAGCAGTACAAAATGTGCAAAAACTTGTTCCTCATTGGAAAAGCCCTTTTTACATTGCTTTTGTGTATTTATTCAATGTGGGCATTTTAAGTTTGTTTTTAATATATGGAAATTTCACGGTAAGAGCATTTTTATTGAAAAATAAAAGCAAAAAGTATGACAGTGTTTGGAAATTTTTTATCGTGTGGTTGTTTTTATCTATGTTTTTCATTTTTGTGCCTGAATGGACATGGATACAACGTGCCTATTTGATAATTGGAGTTTTGATTGCTACTTATTTAGCGTCCACACCAAAATGGATTGCTTACCTAACCAAAGAAGAGAAACTAACAGTTGCTTTTTATGTGTTTGGAGTGCTAAGTGCTGTTATTTTGTTATGGCTAAGCATACAATTATACCACATTCCTAAATACTTACCTGATATTCTTAAAGAAGCGCAGTATAGTGTGTTTTTTACGTTGTCTTTTTATTTTATTGCGGCATATTTGTTAGTTTCTTTGGCGGCATTGCTTATTAACTTGCTATTATATTCGGTAGCAGAGCAACGGTATAACTTTTGGTCAAATATACAAGAGTTTTCTTACTTACTACAACAGGATTTTAATCCTCGTGTTATTTACGATAAGCTACTGAAAGTCTGTTTAGAGGTTACTCAAGCAAAAATAGGTTGGGTAGAAACATACCACGGAGCGGATATTGTTACGGAAGCTACACACAACATAGATGTACCTACTATAAAGCAGCTCAAAGGATTGATAGAGCATAAATTTATTAGTTTGTTAAAACCTTATCGGTATATAGAAAATACCGAAATTAGAGGTTATAGAACAGTTTTATCTGTATATATTACCCTACATGATAAGAAAAAAATTGGCACTATTTATTTAGTTTCACCTGCTGCGGATGATTTTGAGGAAGAGGACCGCAATACAGTAGTGATATTTGCTAAGCAGGCTGGAATTATTTTAGAAACGGCATTTTTATTAGAGGAATCGGTAGAAAATCAAAAGTATCAAGAAGAGATTAGTATTAGTAAGAGAGTGCATCAGAGGTTGCTACCTAAAAGTGTTCCTCAACCTTATCCTCTTCGTATTTCTGCTTATCAAAAATATGCAGAGCAAATAGGAGGGGACTTATATGCTTTCTATTACAACGAAGCGAAAAATATTCTTAACTTCTGTGTGGGCGATGTAAGCGGAAAAGGTGCATCAGCTGCTTTTTACATGGTAGAACTTAAAGGTATTTATGAGACTCTTTGTTATCCTGACAGTCCTTTAATTTTGCCTAATAAAATGGTACAAATCACAAATAACATACTCACTCAAACAATGGAGAGCCATGTATTTATTACAGTACTGTATGCCCAGTTTAGACTTAATGAAGATACTTTATATTTTGCTCGCGCAGGACATACTACACCTCTATACTACAATGCTAAAACTCATGAAGCAGTTTATCTTTCGCAAGGGGGGCTTGCGATAGGTTTAGTTAAGGGAGAGATTTTTGACCAAAATAATGTGCTTTGCTCTGTAAAATATGACACAGGAGATATATTTGTTTTTTATTCTGACGGACTTACAGAAACGCAAAATGTTGAAGGTCAATGCTATGGATTGGAAAGGCTGAAAAAAATAGTCTTAGATAATGCACAAAAAGATGTGTATGACATAGAATATGCTATTTTACAGGATGTATATAAGTTCAAAGAAAACACAACTTTATCGGACGATTTTACGTTACAGGTAATTAAAGTACAGAGATGAACATCAAAACTACGGTTGATGATAATGTAGTGATTATCAAGCCGATAGGAGAAGTAGACGCGTACTCTTCTATTGATTTAGACAATGCGGTAGCTTATGTAGTAAAAAATTATGAGCAACCTCTCATCGTTCTTGATGGAAGTGAGCTCACTTATATTTCTAGTGCAGGCATAGGAGTTTTTATCACTTATTTAGAACCTATTCGTAGAAAAAAAGGTGAGATGATATTTGCTAATTTACGTAGGGAAGTACTGTACGTATTTACAGTTTTAGGGCTGGACAAATTGGTCATTATTACTGAAACAGTTTCACAAGCAAAGGAGAGATTAAATCATGTCAAAGAAAGTATTTAGCTGTGATTTGAGGAACTTATCGGATATACGTGCTTTTGTGGCAGATACACTTAAAGAATATGCTATTCGTAGTGAAATACGGGAGCAGGTCATTTTAGCCATAGATGAGGCTTGCGCTAATACAATTATTCATAGTAACAACTGTTGTAGCGATCGCTTTTTAGAGTTGACGCTCAACGTCATTCCAGAGCAAAAGATAGCAGTTCAAATTACAGACACAGGAAGCAAGCCAGTTTTACCTAACGAAGTTCAAATTAACCTTGAAGAAAATATTCGCACAAGCAAAAGAGGAGGAATGGGGCTATACCTTATGCAAGAAATGGTAGATAAAATTGTTCGTATCCACGAACCAGGAAAGAACATCATCATTTTAGAAAAAAGATTAAACAAAAAATGAAAAAGACTACGTTTTGCGTAGTCTTTGTGAAATAGTAAAACAATGTAAAGACTTTATTTAATTTCTACTTCTGCTCCTGCTTCGGTGAGCTTAGCTTTAAGGGCTTCCGCTTCTTCTTTGGAAACCTTTTGTTTAATCGGCTTAGGAGCATTATCTACTAATTCTTTGGCTTCTTTTAAGCCCAATCCTGTGAGATCTTTTAGCAGCTTAACCACATTAAGTTTTTGTGGACCACCGCTTTTAAGAATAACATCAAACTCTGTTTGAGCTGCTGGAGCTTGCTCGGCTGCGGCACTACCACCTTGCACTACTACCGCAGCTGCGGCAGGCTTAATACCATACTCATTTTCTAATATAGAAGCTAATTCAGCTACTTCTTTTACAGTTAGATTAACTAACGTTTCTGCTATTTGTTTTAGGTCTGCCATAATCTTCCAAAATGAAATAGTTTAACGTAAATTAATTATCAAGGTTATTGCTCTTTGTTTTCTCTATTTTGTAATCCAGAAATGATAGTATTTATAGGAGATTGTAATAATGCAATAATTTCACCAATAAGCTCACTTTTAGTTTTGATTTTACTGAGCATGTTAAGTTGCTCATCACCCACATAAATTTCCTCACCTATTTTAGCTGCTTTGAGGGCAGGTTTAGCTTCGTCTTTACGAAAGTCTAATATTACTTTTGCGGGTGTTTTGGGTTCTGTTGCTCCGAAAATAATTGAAGAAGAAGAACCTTTTAGAGATTTAATGATGGGAGAATAATCACCTTCTAAATTCTCTAGTGCTTTTTTTATCAAAGAGTTTTTGTAAAAGCGAAGCTCTAATCCTGCTTTGTAGCAAGCAGCCCGTAGTGCCCAGCTTTTTGCCACAGTAAAATCTGAGGCATCTATTACATAAAAATTGGGTGAATTTTTAAGCTTTTCAGTTAGCTTATTTACTATTTCAATTTTTTCTTCTCTTGTCATACTCTATATGCCTGGAATAGATTTTTTATCAATTTTAATACTAGGGCTCATAGTACTGGACATAGCGATACTTTTGATATATGTTCCTTTAGCTGAAGCAGGTTTGAGTTTTACTACAGTTTGGATAACCTCCAAAGCATTTTCTGCAATTTGTTTTGGAGTGAAGGAAACTTTTCCAATAGGTACATGAATAATACCACCTGTTTTGTCATTACGAAAGTCAATTTTACCTGCTTTTACTTCTCTTACCGCAGCGGCTACATCATTAGTAACCGTTCCTGTTTTAGGGTTAGGCATCAGTCCTCTCGGACCTAAAATCTTACCTAAGCGACCTACCTTAGCCATTACATCTGGGGAAGCAATGACTACATCTACCTCTGCCCATCCTTCTTTTTCTATTTTTTCTATGTAGTCATCTAATCCTACATAGTCCGCACCTGCATTTCGAGCAGCTTCTTGCCTATCGCCTGTGGTTAGTACTAATACACGTACTTTCTTTCCTGTGCCATGGGGTAGAGTAGCTACACCTCTAACCATTTGGCTGGACTGTTTGGGATCTATCCCCAAACGTATAGCTAAGTCTATTGTTTCATCAAACTTAGCAAAGGCGATTTCTTTAACTAATGCAGAAGCTTGCTCCAAAGAATATTCCTGATGTGGATTGTACTTAGCGAGTGCCGCTTTGTACTTTTTGGATAACTTTGTCATAACGCAAGTTCTGATATTTTGTACTTTTATTCAAGTTTACGTTTAAATCAGTTTTTTTGCCAAGGTGGAGTACCTTTGATAGTTATACCTATGCTTCTTGCCGTACCTGCTACCATTTTCATGGCAGCTTCTATAGTGAAAGCGTTCAAGTCTGGCATTTTTGTTTCAGCAATTTTTTGAATTTGTTCCCAAGTTACTTCTCCTACTTTCTTGCGGTTAGATTCAGGAGAACCTTTCTCAATTTTCGCTGCTTTCATTAGCAACACTGCTGTAGGAGGAGTTTTGACAACAAAATCAAAGGACTTGTCAGTGTATACTGTGATAATAACAGGTAAAATTTCGCCTGCTTTATCTTGAGTAGCTGCGTTAAACCGTTTGCAAAATTCCATAATATTTACCCCCTTAGAACCTAATGCGGGTCCAATAGGGGGCGAAGGATTAGCAGCTCCTCCCTTTACTTGTAACTTAATATATGCAGCAACTTCTTTTGCCATAAATCAATCAAAATACTTTTTCTATTTGTGTATAACTTAGCTCCACAGGAGTACTTCTTTCAAAAATTTTTACCTCTACCTCTATCTTATCCTTGTGAATACGCTTTACAACGCCTGTACACCCATCAAAAGGTCCATCTATTACTTTAACTTCCTCTCCTTCTACAAAAGGAATCTCAACTACTTCTTCATCTTGATGACTAGCATTCATTCTACCTAACATCTTTTCAACCTCACTTTTCCTGAGTGGTTCAGGCATTTCGTTTCCTGATCGCTTCGGTGCTTTGGAATGTAAAAAGCCTATCACATTAGGTATATTGTTGATAGTGCTAATAACTTCTCCGTCAGGGAACAAATGACAAAACACATAGCCTGGGTACAAAATTCTCTCTCTTAGCTTTTTCTTGCCATCCCGTATTTCAAAAACCTTTTCAACAGGTATAAGTACTTGGAATATTCTATCCTCTAATTTTTCTGCTCTAGCCTCACTCTCAATAGCCTTCTTAACCGCATTTTCTTGACCTGCTACCACACGTACTACATACCAACCCTCCACAGGTTTTTTTTCCTCTTTGTTCTCCTCTTTTTTATCCTTTTTGGTAGTTTTTTTAGTAACTCTTGCCATCATCAAATTTAACCTCCATAAATAAACTGCAAACCATAGTTAAATACTGTGTCTACTATAAAAACAATGATAGAGATAATCAAACATGCTACCAAAACCACTGTCGTGCTACCCTGTAACTCTTCCCAAGTAGGCCAAGAAACTTTATTCACCAGCTCATTATATATTTCTTTGTACCAATTGCGTATTTTTTCTAACATAAGCCAAAAACTAAGTCCTGTATTTTGTACTTTTTATTAGCAGGGGTAGCAGGACTTGAACCCACATCAACGGTTTTGGAGACCGCTATTCTACCATTGAACTATACCCCTGTAAGAAAAAATGTTACGGAAACGTACGTATTCGTTCGTTGTCCGTAACATCTGTTTAGCTTTTTATATTCTATTTTATGATTTCAGTTACTTGACCTGCTCCTACAGTCTTACCACCTTCACGTATAGCAAAGCGTAGCCCTTTCTCCATTGCTACAGGATGAATCAATTCTACTTCTATGGTAACGTTATCGCCGGGCATGACCATTTCTACTCCTGCGGGAAGTTTGCATGTTCCTGTTACGTCAGTTGTACGCATGTAGAACTGCGGTCTGTATCCATTGAAAAACGGTGTGTGGCGTCCCCCCTCTTCTTTGCTCAAAACATAAATTTCAGCCTTAAAATGAGTATGAGGTGTAATGCTACCTGGTTTACAAATAACCATTCCACGTTTAATCTGATCTTTATCTATACCACGTAAGAGTAGTCCTACATTATCTCCTGCTTGTCCTTCATCTAAGATCTTTCGGAACATCTCTACTCCTGTAACTGTGGATTTCAAGTTTTCAGCATTTAAGCCCACAATGTCAACTGGTTCGTTTACTCGTATAACTCCTCTCTCAATACGCCCGGTAGCTACTGTTCCGCGACCTGTAATAGAAAATACATCTTCCACAGGCATCAAGAAAGGTTTGTCCAATATACGTACAGGGGTAGGAATATAAGTATCAACAGCATCCATTAAGTCTAATACAGTTTTCTCCCATTTGGGATCGCCATTAAGAGCACCTAGGGCAGAGCCACGTATAATTGGAGTAGTATCACCAGGAAACTCGTATTTATTGAGTAGGTCGCGAATATCCATCTCAACAAGGTCTAAAAGCTCTGGATCATCAACCATGTCAACTTTGTTCATGAATACAACAATATAAGGCACACCTACTTGACGTGCTAAAAGAATGTGCTCACGAGTTTGTGGCATGGGTCCATCAGTAGCAGCGACTACTAGTATTGCACCATCCATTTGCGCTGCACCCGTAACCATATTCTTGATGTAGTCTGCGTGACCAGGACAATCTACGTGGGCATAGTGCCTTTTCTCTGTTTGGTATTCTACGTGAGCTGTGTTAATTGTAATACCCCGCTCTCTTTCCTCTGGAGCATTATCAATAGAGTCAAAAGAGCGCGCTTCGCTCAACCCTTTTTTAGCTAAAACATGAGTAATAGCAGCAGTTAAAGTGGTCTTTCCATGATCTACGTGCCCTATGGTACCAACATTCACATGGGGCTTAGAACGGTCAAAATTTTCTTTTGCCATGACTTTTTAGTTTTAACTTTTTTAATTAAATAAATAACAAATTCTACCTAGAGCCAATAACCAGGATCGAACTGGTGACCTCATCCTTACCATGGATGCGCTCTACCAACTGAGCTATATTGGCAACCTATTGAGCGGAAGACGGGACTCGAACCCGCAACAGCTAGCTTGGAAGGCTAGTACTCTACCATTGAGCTACTTCCGCTTCCTCATCTTCATGGTGGGAAGAGTAGGATTCGAACCTACGAACTCCGAAGAGGACAGATTTACAGTCTGTTGCCGTTGACCACTTGGCTATCTTCCCAACCTTTATTGAGCCTGAGGAGGGCTTCGAACCCCCGACCCACTGATTACAAGTCAGTTGCTCTACCAGCTGAGCTACTCAGGCAGACCTTTTGACTGCAAATATACACAATATAAACTTGCAGTCAAAATTCTTTCAAAAAAACGTAGTACCGCTACTCTATAGCTTGTACTACATTTCTCCGTGCCCAGACCGAGATTTGAACTCGGACGCCTTGCGGCGCTACCCCCTCAAGATAGTGTGTCTACCAGTTCCACCACCTGGGCAACGTAGTGTTCTTGCTGGGACTCGAACCCAGGACCCCCTCATTAAAAGTGAGATGCTCTACCAGCTGAGCTACAAGAACAACCTTTATTGTTTCGGACTGCAAAGATACAACGACTTATTTGAATTTGTCAAGTCTTTTTAACCTTTTTTGAAAAATTTTTATGTAACTTGTTGTTTATCAGGAAGAATTTTATTATTATGGGTAATAAACAGGTTCTAACTTTTCAAACTTCGGTATGATTAGATACTGTATCTTCTTACCCATACTATAAGATACGTACCCTGCACCATTGAATTTTTCTAACGCACAGCTCGGTTTTTCGGTTTGTTTGGGCATTTCTTCTTCTGGCGTTTCAGGATCATCAGGTAAGCGTCTTTTTTGCCCTGGAATACGAAAAGTGGCTTCAATCAATATTTTGTCTGCTTTTATGATTTCTTCTTCTTTTTCTGATACGCTTGCATTCTTTTCAGTAGGTGCAGTGGTAACGACAAAATCAACCGGGCGCCCACTTTGGGCATCTCCTATCCAAACTGATGAGACTTTTATAGGTCTACCTGCTTTTTTCTTTGCGATAATCCGATAAGTTATTCCTCGCCCCGAACCTGCCGCACCTCCTGCCCACTCTTGCATTGTAGCCGATTCTAATACTAAACCCGTTCCAGGAACAAAAACGTACCACCCAAGCATACCCCCTAAGCTCACAATGGTTATAGCCCAATAAATGATTTTCATGATTTTTTCTCTGAATTATTGGCTAAACTGGCTATCGCTGATTTTTCAAATGTTAAGTGAATATCTTTGTCTGCTTCTAAAACAACGGTGTTGTCCGTTACTTCTACAATTTTACCATGCAATCCACCAATGGTAATTACTCTATCTCCTTTTTTCAGTTCATTACGAAACTTTTGGGCTTCTTTTTGTTTTTTGAGTTGCGGCCTTATCATAAAAAAGTACATAACCACGAAAACTAAGAGCAACATGATAAGCCCGCTAAAATTATTTGCTCCGCTTTGCTGCCCTGTTTGACTAGGTCCTCCAAATAATAACACTACTTCAAGCATAATTGAGAACGCAAAACTACAAAACATATTTGAATTTCAATAAATTTTTCAAATATATAATTTGACTTTTTGGGCGTGCCCTTGTGGGCGTTTCGCTACGCTCATGCCCACAAGGTCGGCGTGCTGCGGGCTACGCTAACGCT
>JANWVW010000083.1 GCA_025056095.1 Bacteroidia bacterium | reverse complement strand
CTCTTTTATCATAGGGTTTTGAAGAAACTTTTTACAAAATTAGAAATTGTGAGCGTTTCAAATGATAAGTTGTTTGTGAGGTTTTAGGCATAATAAAAGGATTTAAGTAAGTTAAATTTTATTTTTGGGCGTGCCCTTGTGGGCGTTTCGCTGCGCTCATGCCCACAAGGTCGGCGTGCTACGGGCTACGCTCACGCTTCGGTGCTGCGCTTCGCTCCGCACCGTGCTGACGCACGCCCTTCGCATGCCTCACGCAAAGAATCATCAAACTCAAACATTTACTTTTGATAAACAACACAAGCCCACCCCTTTTGAACAATTACCCTAACACAATTCAATTCGTATTTCATAGCTTCATTTTCAATAATTTTTACATCACTTTCAAAAAAACCGCTAAGCACTAAAAAACCTTTTGACTTCAAACGAGATAGATAGTTTTGCAGCTGTTGTAAGATAACATTGCGGTTAATATTAGCAAGAACAATATCAAACAAGTGGTTTTCAAACGTTTCAATACTGCCCAAGTAAGTTTGGATATTAGAAACCTGGTTTAGAATTGCGTTTTCTTTTGTATTTTCAATGCATAAAATGTCAATATCTAAGGCAAAAATATCCTTTGCGCCTAAAAAGCTAGCGTAAATAGACAAAATTCCAGAGCCACAGCCTACATCTAGTATGTCTTTATCTCTAAAATCAAGCAGCTGCATAGCTTTGAGCATCATTTGAGTGGTTTCATGGTGTCCTGTACCAAAAGCCATTTTCGGCTGAATTTGAATAACGTGCTTATACTTTACATCCTCTTGATGATTATGATGCGTCGCTCTAATAAGCAAATCAGGAAATAGAGATACAGGTTCAAACTCCGCTTCCCAAAGTTGATTCCAATTTTGTGCAGGTAACAACTTAACTTGATACGGAAGGTTTCTCAAAATAGAATTAGTATCAATTACTTCCTTTAGCTTGCTTTCGTTAAAATGAGCAGCAGGTATATACGCATGCAAAAAATTATCATTTTGCTCAAAAGCCTCAAAAATATCCCCTGTAAGGCATAATATAACCTCCTGCAACTCTGAATTTGTTTTCCAAGTTATTTGTAAGTAGTCTTGTAAAGCTCCGCTCATTGCACAAAAATAGTTATTCATTTGAAGGTAAGTTTAAATCTGAATTACTCCTTTGGTTAATTTGAGCTAACAGCTCTTGCATCCCTTTTTGAACAGTGTGAAAGTCTAGTATTTTTTTGCTGATATAATGAAAATGGATATGAAACACTTTGTCTTTTTCAGGAGTAAGCAGGTACTTATTTAAACGGTAGCTTTCTCGTATTAGCCGTTTAATTCTATTTCTATGTACAGCTTTTTTGAAAGTCTTACCAGATACTGTGATGAGCACTTGTGCAGGTATAGCCAAATCTTTTTTTTCTACAATTAAGTATCGTGCTTTGAATGGATAAACAAATAAGCTTATTCCTTGTTCATACAATCTCTGTATATCTTTTCGCAGTCTTAGACGTTCTATTTTTTGAAAACCGTATTTTTTTGTGGTCATGATTTGTATAAAAGAGATAAAAGATGTACTTTTGCACTGTTGTTGGGTTGTTAGCTCAGTTGGTTCAGAGCACTACCTTGACAGGGTAGGGGTCACTGGTTCGAATCCAGTACAACCCACTTTTATTTTTTGTTTTTACTTTGAAAATCGCGAATTAAATTTATCAGCGGTTGATAGGAACGAAGTTGAGGAAACAATTCAAAGACTTCGGTGTGTTTAGCAAAGTCCAATTCCAATCCTAAAACAAAGTATTCATCAGCTTCTTGCGGGCGAATGATGGAATATAAGTAAGCCGCTAGTCTGTAATACAAAGAAGCTTCATAGCTATTTTCCTGAATACCTCTTTTAAGCACATTGATAGCTTCCTCAAATTCTTTTTGTTCATATAAACAAGCTGAAAAATCTAACCAAGCGTAAATGGCATCAGGAAATTTTTTTAAGCCCTCTGTGTAAGTTTGGTAAGCATCTTTAAGATACCCTGCTCGGTATTGAGTATTAGCCAAAGCTATCATATAGTAAGGATTATAGGGATAGAGTGAGTAAGCCTTTTCAAAATAAAACATTGCCATGTTAAAGTTTTCATACTGCTCCGCACATATCCCTAGCCCAAACCAAGCTTCATGGTGATAGGGATCTATTTTAATTGTTTCTAAATAATATTCCCCAGCCTTGCGATATGCCCCCATGCATAGGTAGCACTCTGCCAAGCTATAACTAACTTCATAATGACTTCTATCCAGTTCAAAAACAAGTTTGAGGTGCTCTACTGCTTTATTGTAAGCTTCAAAATGAACGTATATGTTAGCAATACTAACATGAGCCTCTATATGCTTTTCGTCCAAAGTAACCACAAAATGATAAGCTTGAAGCGCTTCTAAATAAAAACCTGCGCTTTCGCATATAAGAGCTAAAATGTACCATCTTTTTATATTATAGGGCTCTTTTTGAGTAGCTTGTTTGTATCTTTCCAGAGCAATATGCAGCTGTTTAGTTTTTTTGAGGCACTCTACTAAAAGGTCTGTACAATCTGTATCTATTTCATCGGACAACTCAATCCATTGCTCTAAGTAGGTTATAGCTTTTTCATAGTTTAGATTATCCTTGTGGGCTGTTGCTAGTAACAAATAACTTTCCAAGCAGTCAGGATCTTGAGCTATACTTTTGTCTAAATAAGCAATTCCGTTTTCGTAGTCCCCTTTGAGTATGTAAGCATACCCTAATTTATATAAAATTTCAGGATCTTCAGGCTGCATTTGACATGCTTTGTAAATGTAGCTAAATCCTGTATCTAAATCTACATCAAAAGGCTTTTCTTTTTCTTTCTGTAGTAAAGCGTAGCCGTAATTAGCCAGCATTCCTGCGTGATACGGGTATAGGCGTATTGCTACTGCTAAAATTTCTATGGCTTTATCGTAATTTTGTTCATTCAAGCACAGATCTGCCATGTTTTCTAGCAAATCTAAGTCATACACGTCTTGCTTTTCGTCAAACTTTGCAATACGCCTTCGGATATATTCCTCATCAAACTCAAAAAAATCCTCAAAACGATTGTCCATGGCTTTACGCTTTACAAGTATAAAAGTACAACTTTTTTTTGACTCACACAAGTTTGTTCAGATATTCATTTGAGTATTTTTCTACATCAGATTCATTGTCATTTTAGAAAAGATTAGAATTTTTTATTTTTTAGGCGTGTCCTTGTGGGCAAAAGCTCACAAGGACGGCATGTTCGGACTATGTACGGAATGCCCAACCCTTGTGTCACAAGGGGCACGCCAAAAAAATCAAATTATTCCTTAAACTTAACAGAATATCCTGACACAACTACATCTATTACTGTTCTTTTCTCAAAAACTCAAAAGGGGCTAGCTTTTTTCAGCTAACCCCTCCTTTTGACCGTTTAATTTTGAGCTTATTCTAATACTATTTTTGTATAGCTAACTGTGCCATCTATTACAAGGCGTGCTATATACAAACCTGCGGGCAAATCAACACGGTTGAAGGTGTATGTATATGTACCTGTGCCTTGATTACCTTTAGTTAGAGTAGAAACTATTCTGCCATCTAGTGCAAGTACACTTAGTTCTACATTTGCTTTGTTAGAGAGAGTGTAGACAAAGTTTACACTTTCAGCAGCAGGGTTGGGATAAGCTTGTAAAGTAACAGTTTGGCTAAGGTCAGCGCTATTGCCTACACTACTTAATGTGAATTGTGCATCGCAAATTTGAGCATCATCTATGTAAGTAAAGTCAGTTTGACTAGTTGAGCTTGATTGGCATTTGCCTATGACGATAGGTATCTCATAGCAGCCTGTGTTACCTAAAACAGTGGGTGCAATAGATAAAAGCTCTGCTTCATTATCACGAGAAGTACCATCAGTAATAGGTAAAACAGGTGTGTACATACTTGTAACAGTATTAAAACCTTGCATCCATGCATCAGGTTTACCTACGTTATCACGGTCATCACCCCAAACAAAGAATATTTTGGTACCATCTTCTGTACGCGCGACTTGAGCACGAGAAGCATCTTGGGGTGGCTCTGCTTCACTTCCATCACCAATAACTGTAGTGTAAGAAAGTAAGCTATCAATTAAACGCCCTTGAATGTTTGAAGGATTATCCCCCCAGATATGAACTAGGTAACGACCTGCGTTAGGATATAAATAGAAAGTAGAATCGGGGTCAACACCATCTCCTGCTGCAGCAGCTACTGAACCTACAATGTGGAACTTGCCTGAGTTATCTACGGTAATATCTGCTGTGTAGAAGAAATTGACAGGTGAACCTCTTTCTGGATCTACAAGTAGTTGAGATGTTACGTTAGGTATATTCATGCTACCCATGTCAAAGTTTATGAGGGACCAAGTATTACCGCCATCTGTGGTTTTCCATAATATAGGAGCACATGTGTTACTGGGGTGGGTAGCTTGTAAATCTCCACGAACCATAATATACCCTACCATTCCATTAGGTGCAAAAGCTATGCACACATCTTGGTACATGTGATCGCCAGGGGTATCAATGCTAGCTGTGGCCCCCATTTTTAGTTTGTTATTAATAACCCAGTCTATTCTATTTGTTGTGCTATTCCATGTACCTTTCCATACTACAAGAGTATCTTCGCTAATGTTATCATTAGATGGATCCGTATCATAGTCTATAGCCCAGTAGGTACCATTTGCTTCATGAAGGCTTTGAGCAATGAGGTGGTTATTTGCTTGGGCGCTTTCAGATTGTAATGAACCGTCAAATTTTGCAGTGTAGAACCCGTAGCCTTTCCATCCTGCGCCATCGGTTAGTGCACCTAAACCTGATGCGAATGCGTTAGCTGGGTTAGTGTTTCCTGCGGGGTTATGAATTACTATTTGTGGATAACGTCCATTACCTATAGAGCTTGATGCGAGGTTGTCGTAGATAAGAATGTCGTTAGTGAATGTAGACCCTGCATTAGTGGAAACGTCTATTCTTATTCTACCTCCTCCACCTGTGGTAGCAGAAGCACGGTGTGCATGAACCACAGTGTTTAGAGCGTTGCTGGCAGCTATGCGATGACGGTTAGAACCTAAAGCAGTGTATGCATTTACCGCAGAACCGAGTGCTTTGAAGCTGATAACACTAGTTTTATTTGGATTGGCATTTGACATTGCGCCTGCCACATTTAGCGGCTTACGGAAAGGACTTACGTCAGGATCGATAGCATTGTACTGATTTTTATTTAATTTTACGGGGGTAGTTTTTCTTTGATTTTGTGCGTACAAGTTCGCTGTGATAGCGACCCATAGCACAAGAGCAGGTAGGATTTTTGACCACTTTTTCATAAGCTTTTTAGTTGTTTTAACGATGAAATCGTTGGGCAAATATAAAAGGAGATTTTCAACTATGCAAGAAAATATAATATTTTTTTAACATTGAGATTGAATTCTTGCGTGAGGCATGCGGAGGGTGGGCGTTAGCCCAGTGCGGAGCGAAGCGAAGCACCGAAGCGATAGCGTAGCCCGAAGCACGCCGACCTTGCCCATACAAGCGCAGCGAAGTATGGGCAAGGGCACGCCCAAAAAATTAAAAATTCATACATTAGCTTTTACTTGATAAAGATAATTTTACCGTAGCCTTTTCGGTTAAAAAACTGATCTTTATCCGATACAACCACTTTCATCTCTTTACCTTGATGCTTAGCCGTCATTTTGTAAAGATATACGCCCGAGCTAAGTTGTGCTTGCTTTTCATCTGTACCTTCCCAAGCAAATTCAGAAATGTTTTCACCATGCTTGATATTAGTAAAGAATATCCGATGAACACGCCTGCCCATTAGGTCAAAAATATCAACAAAGACTTCATCAGGTAGAATAGGCCCTTGAACAGTAAAGCTGAATTTAATCTTATCTGTAAATGGATTAGGGAACGCAAAAATTTGAGTTATACCACTTTCTTGCTTAAATACAGCAAAATTTACGGTTTTATTTACCGTGTTATGCTCGTAGTCTTTTGCTTTTATAGTAAGTGCATAATAGCCATCAGGTAAAGAGTCATGCAAGATTTGAATACTCGCAGTGTTGCTATTAGCGGCACTGCCTGGGCTAAATGTCGCTTTAAGTGAATTAGCTGTATTGAAATAAACTGGCTTCTGCTCATTGTTTGGATAAGTAAGAGTAATTTCTTCAAAATAAGTAGTGTCTGAAAGATAAAAACGTGTGGAATTATCTTGTAAAGTGGCATCTATGCGCACTGTTGGGGATACTTCTTGTTTGTCTGCAATTTCCTGCCCATCAAAAGTAATTTTAATTTGAGGTGGTGTATCATCTTTCAAGTAAATGCGCTTTTTATAGGTGTTGTTATGATAGTACTGCTCCAATGGGTTCTTATAGGGATTGACTTCAATAACTACATCGTACCAACCTTGCAAATTTCCTGATAAGGTTGTGTTAAGACTTAACATTAAACTATCCGATAAAGCATGTAGACTGCGTATTTTTTCTGTTTTAAGCAGGACTTTTTCATTAGAGTATGCGTTAGAGAGGTAGTAGTGTACCCAAACGCTATCTACGGGGTGGGGTGATATATTCCGTACATAAATTTTGGCTTGAATATTGGCTTTGTAGCTTATTGTATCGTTCAAATTGGATTGAAAAGTAACGGGGTCTAAAGTCAAATCACCTACACCAGTGTAGAACACTAAATTATGGCGAAGTTGCGGTGCCGTATTAAATAGTGTGTCTTTGAAATGAGCTACAATATCCAAGTAAGGGTAGGTATTAGCGTTAATATCACTTAAATTCGTGTTTTGATAGGTTCTAACCTTTGATTTAAGCAAAGATCTTGTACCATCTATGCGAACTCCGTAAATATCGTAAGTAATGGTATCGCCTGTGGGGTCAATGCGGGTAGTGTTAGTGTTCCAGTGTAGACTGCTCCAAGAACTTGCAGGACCTATTCGTTCGTATTCGTACTTACCTTCATACCAAAAAGTATTATAGACTACTCTTAAAAAGGCGTTTTGGGCATGGATAGGTATGGGAGAACTAGGATCATAGCCTTTTTCTATTGCACTTCCAATAGAAGCACCTTTTTTACCAAAAATGATAAAGGATTCATTATCTTGAAAGCTGCGTATATGTGCAGAACCTATACTCTCAAAAGCTTGATAAATTTGTTCTGAAAAGGTTGACAAAATTATGTTTGCAGTAGATGCTTTCCATGCAAATACAATATAACCATCAGGAATACTGTTGATAAAAGCAGGTATTTTGTTTTTGCCATTTTGATTAAAGCAATAAGCAGGAGAGTTGAAATAGAATCCACCATTTTCGCCACAATCGAAGCCGCCAAAGGGAGACTCCCAAGCTTTTAGACTAGTAGGATGCATAACTGCTATAAACAGACCTGTATTAGCTCCTATACAGCAGCAATTTACATCCAGACCTACGGCACCGTTGATACTGTATCCTGTACTTGTGTTTATGTCAATAGTTGCTGTATTTTGGGAGAATGTCCATAGTTTTTCAGTTTGATTGATATCTAATAAGTATTTTTTGCCGTCATTATATTGTTGCAAATGGACTTGCGCTATTCCGCTAGGTGAGTTTGAAATGTAAGTGAAGTTAGAAGTTGCCCAATAGTCTTGGGCAGAACCAGAATTGATTTTTACTCGCCAATAGTAAGCAGTACTATCGGTGAGTGTAAAAGGTAAAGTGAGTTCAGCTTGATAGTTTTTAGCAGGGATATCAGTATAAGTTTTGAGAAAGCCTGAATTAAAAGTAGCCACTGTGTCAATTTGGAAGGTAAAAGTAGTGTTAGGTTGGGTATGCATATTTTCTGCTGAAGCAATTAGTTTAACGGTGGGTGTGCTTACGATTTGATATTTGATAGGGTACATAGCAATGGCTTTATTTTTAGGTAGATAGAAAGACTTACATGCTGTATTGTTGTCTTCGTCTACTTCTGAAATATAATTTTGATAGTCTAAGGTTATGCAAATAGTGTTATTTTCGGTTAGTTCTACTGCTTTTTGGCTTATCCAAACACGTAGAGTATCTCTGTTGTAGAGCTTTCCTGTATAAGCTTTTTGATACACTACTTTGGAATTAACAGAAATACGGTATTGTATGCTATCCTTATAGGCGCGAGCGTTGTTGCGTATCACGGCTTGTACCATGAAGCTGTCTGCTTGTAGGCTAACCTGCTTAGGAAGTATAGTTATATCACTGGGTTGAATAGTAAAATCGGGCTTGTAGGGAAGTTCTAATTTTAAGCTAGGGTCGCCTTGCAAGCATACGTACCTTGCATGATTACGAAAAGCAGGTAAATAGGGCGCAGGAACATTTGTGTAATTTTTAAGAGTATTTTGTACCGCATCGCCAATAGGGACGTTAGAAGTGTCTTTGAACAACTTGACATACAAAGTATCAACGTATCTATCTACTACACTTAGCCAAGTAGTAGCACTGCCCCCTAAATAAACTACTGCCCCTTTTTCAGGTGTTTTGACAAAATTTTCGCCAATACTGCTACCTGGTAACGCAAAGTCCCCTGTCTGACACCCATTAGAAATAATGAAAGGATAGCGGTCTTTGTTCTCGTACTTTGTTACATCATCTATGGCTACATCCCAATTTTGGGTAGTACCATGTCCAAGAAAGTTAATTACACCTACACCGTTGTTGATTTTATTGAAAATAGTGGACATAATATCGCCCACAATAGGCTTAGTAAAGTCTTTGGTGTGGGTAAATACATCTGCTCCGTAAGGATATCCTTCAATTATTTTGCCCATTATGTTTTTGAGAATGTGAGAAATAGTGTCAATTTCCCATTTGTTTGCACCTCCACCAAGATGTAAAGCGTTTTTAATATAAGGCTGTGCTCCTTTTTGTTCAAAAGCTTTGACTTTGTCTAAATAAGCTAGTACTTCGGCATTATTAAGTGCGGTTACTCTACCTATGGTCAGACGGTCATTAGTCATGATTTGATTGTTATCAAAATTGCCAATAAACAAATTATCGCTTACAGGGTTACCCCAGGTGGGTACAAGATTATTACCTGTATTTCCTGCTAAGGCAATACATTTGCCTAACAAAAGGATATGTCTGCGTTTTTGTGAAGGTAGAGGATTCCACATGTTTGTCATGTATTTACCCATTCTTTTGAGTGCTAACGGAGTAAAATCACCGAAAGCAAACTCATTCATAATTTCATCTATGTAGTAAATTTTTGCATTGTATTTTGTGTTTCGGTAAGCTAAATACTCATTTGCGCCTGCTGATAAGCTTTTATGCGTAATAATGATAAAGTCATAGTTTGCAGAGATACCTGCGGGTAAATTAGCAAAGCTAGCAGGGGTAGGATTTGGGCAAATTTTAAGATTACTTTGTACCACGAAAAAGCCTATTTGGGGCAATCCTCCATTGTTGATAATAATTTTAGCCGTATCCGCATCCATAATTCCTTGACAGACCACTTTGTTAGTCATATCAAAGAAATATGCTGCGCCTGAACCTGCTATACCATATCTTTTGAAATAGTTATTTCCTGGGCTACCTTTTAGAGTTAGCATTTCTTGACCTGTTACATCATGCTGATTGAGTAGCTTAGGATAGCTAATTGTGTATTGATTGAAAGCAATTAAGCTATTAGTTCCTGTGTGTTGAATAGAAAGCGTATTGTTCAAAGTAAGCCAAGATGCAGGAAATTTAACTGTACGAGTATGCACTGTAAAGCCTGACCAATTGAAAGAAGTGATATTATTTCCGTTCCATTTGAGCAGAACGGTGTGTCCTGATGCATTATTTGGGCATCCTCCGTAGGTTGGGCTTGCGGATGAGCTACCACTCAAACCTGTAAATTTGAGTTCTAATATGACACTATCTGTGGCGCTAGTATTTGCTAAGGGAGTTGAAATGGTAAAGTCTGCAGTAGATGGACTGTTGATTATTGGTCCTACTTTACCCTCGCCGTTGGTAAATTCAGGGTTATAGATTTCAGGCATGCCTGGCCAAGCAGGGTAGCCCATAAATGTACCTATATTCCAACAGCTTCTGCCATTGTAATAAGTGTTAGCTAATTGCTCTACAAATGTAGTAATCCCTTGTGTAAGCAAAGGTGCTGTAAAAGAGGTGCTTTGAAACAAAGTATATCGTTGAGTAGAAGGACTTGGGCTTGTAGTTAAGAAGTAGCTGGCTGTATCTCCGCCAAAAAGGGCGTATTTTGTGTTAGGTTGGTGGCTGGGGCTGGCATACAGTTCTGCATCATCTAAACCATCTAAACCTTTGGCGTAAAAATATAAGGTATCGCCGTTATCCCATAGATTGTTGCTGTTGTTGTCTTTTATCCATAGAGGTTGTTCTACGCCTCGCCTGTACATGCGTAAGTTGGGTATAGGTACGCTTCCCAAGCCTGCACTGCTGGTTTGAGGAAAAGTTAGTACATACACTCCTTCATGGGCGATACGTATCTTATAGTGAGGTTGGCTATAGTCAATCCAATGGTTGTTGTAAGTTTGACTATATAAAAATGATACGGATAAGCAGACAAACAAGCAGGAAAGTAAAAGTTTTTTCATAGCTTTGACAAATATACGAAACAAATGTAATAGAAAAAAAATTTATGTTAGTTCTGAACAATATGGTTGACATTTTAAGTAATGTGAATCATATCAGGTGGTATAATGGTATGAATATCGGGGAATAAAAATTAGACTTTATGAACCAATATGGTTGACATTTTATCTATTATGAATGATATCTGGGGGTATAATGGTATGAATATCGGGGAATAAAAATTGTTTTTCGGGTTTTTCGGAGATATATTTTAATAAGTATTCGTAGTGAAAATGAGCATGATACAAAGTTTTGATGTCAGCAATGCTTAAGTTAAGATTGCCTCGTTCTTTTCT
>JANWVW010000082.1 GCA_025056095.1 Bacteroidia bacterium | reverse complement strand
GCAAAATTCATATTATTTTTGCATTGTGTTATTAAAAAGTTTACAAGTTCAAGGTTTTAAAACCTTTGCTGATAAGCTTAGTATTCATTTTGACCAAGGCGTTACAGGAATTGTAGGTCCTAATGGCTGTGGCAAATCTAACATCGTAGATGCTATACGCTGGGTATTAGGCGAACAACGCACACGCGTACTACGCGTAGAAAACATGACCGACGTTATTTTTAATGGTACAAAGAACCGTAAAATGGTTTCGCTTGCAGAAGCTACTATCACTTTTGAAAATAACAGAGGTCTGCTGCCCATGGAATATTCTACAGTATCTATTACTCGCAAACTCTACCGTTCAGGTGAAAGTGAATACTACCTCAACGGTGTCCCATGTCGGCTGAAAGACATACATCATCTTTTTTTAGACACAGGTATAGGCACAGATAGCTACTCTATCATAGAGCTTAACATGGTCAAAGATATTTTAGAAGACAAAGAAAATGCCCGCAAAACCATGTTTGAAGAAGCCGCAGGCGTAGCTAAATACAAGGTGCGCCGTAAAGAGACTTTGAAAAAACTTTCAGATACCGAACAAGACTTGATCCGCGTGGAAGATATTCTCGCAGAGATTGAACAAAATATGAAGCAATTAGAGCGCCAAGCGGCTAAAACTAAACAGTACTACGAACAAAAAGAACGTTACAAAGAATTAAGTATCCGATTAGCTCTACATAAATTCATTGAATTAGACCTAAAATTAGCTGAAATCTTAAAAAAACAAGAGCTTGAAACAGATAAAATTACTTCGATTGAAACAGAAATTGCTCAATTAGAAGCAGCATTAGAGCAACAAAAGCTTATTTTACTAGAAAAAGAGCAAGATTTACTCGCTACCCGAAAGCAAGTATCAGATTTACGCAATCTTATTCTTCAAAAAGAAAATGATCGCAAATTAGACCAGCAGCGGCTCAATCAACTCCACATAGACCAAAGGCGATATTTACTTCAAAATGACGAGTATAAACACCAAATTGAGCTTGCCCAAAACCAGCTACAAGCTGCACAAGAAGACCTCATTTCCTACAATATCCAATTGGAACAAATTGAGCAAGAATTGATCAATCAGCAGCAAGTTACTATTCAATTAAAACTACAAGTGGATACAGCTAAAAACCAAGTTCAATACACCCAGCAGCAACAAGAAACTGCGCGTAGCCAAATCCAAGACATAGAAAAACGCATTGAAATTGCCAAAGTAGAACTCAAAACCATAGATACAGAAATCTCTCGTTTAGAAACAGCAAATACAGAAAAAGAGGAAGAAATATCTTCTTTTACTGAAAAATTGATAGAACTAGAACAAGAATTAGAATTTTACAAAAATCGCATTCAAGAGTTATATCGCAAAGAAGATGAGTTAAACACCCAAAAAACTAAACTTGAACAAGAAATTTATCAAAAGCAGCAGGTTATCTATCAAAAACAGAGAGAATTAGACGCAAAAACGAGCGAATACCACCTACTTAAAAGTATGATTGATAACCTTGAAGGCTTTCCTGAAAGTGTCAAATTTCTCAAAAAAAATGCTACTCACCTTGTGCACTGCCCTTTATTAAGCGAAATAATACACGTAGAACCTCCCTACAAAGCAGCATTAGAAAATGTCCTTGCTCAATATCTCAACTACTACATTGTACCTAATAAGTCCTTTATTTGGCAGTCTATTCAACTGCTGCAAGAAAAAGAACAAGGTAAAGCAGGGTTCTTTTCTCTCAAAGATTTACCTAAAAATACTATCATTAACCTTGAAAATATTCCTGATGCTATTCCTGCTTTTAGCGTAGTTAAAACCGAAGCCGTTTATCAAGATTTGTTGTACTATCTGCTCAAAGATGTGTATATTGTTCCTGATGAAGCTTTGTACTATGAACATATTCAGCAGTCTAAGCATGTATTTGTAACACTTTCAGGCAAAGTAATACAAAGAACCTTTCACGTACGTGGAGGTGCAGTAAGTGTATTAGAGGGCAAACGTATTGGCAGAGAGCAAGAAGTAAAAAGGCTTGCCACAGAAATTCAATCTCTAAAAGATGAGGTCAACTTTATTTCACAACAAATTACTGTTTTACAAGATAAACTTAAACAACTTCAACATACTCATTATGGACAAGAAATTCGCACTGCTAATCAAGAGTATCAACATAAACTCAATGAAATCAACCGTTTCAAAACACGCCATGAGGAATTTTTGAATATCATTGCTCAAAATAAAGATAGAAAGCAAGCTTTGCAAATTCAAAAAAAATCTTTACAAGAGGAAATACAGGAGTTAGAGCTTGCCTTACCTGAACTTAAAATTGCCTTAGACCTTGCTTTGGATGCCTATCAACAAGCTCAACAAGAATACGAAGAAATTCAAAAACAACACCAAGATGCTTTACAACAGTATAATAACATTCATATTCAACATTTACAGCAAAAACATCTCATTCAAAACAAAGAAAAGGACATTCAAAATTTAACTACACAAATTCAACATTTAGAGCAAAGTATCCAAAGAAACGAACAAACTATACAAGAAATTCAAGTACAAATAGAATTACTTCAAAACACTCGTGTAGAGGGCGAAGAAGATCTTAAATCTTTGTACATTGAGAGGGATACCTTAGAAAACGAACTGAATGAGCAAGAGCGCCTATTTTTCTCTGAAAAAAATGCCATTTTAGAGCAAGAAAAGCACATTAAAGAAAAACGGCATCAAAAAGATATTGCGGCTAAAATTAAAAGCGAGTTCCAGCAGCGGATTGTGGAAATTCAAACGCAGGTCAATAATGTAAAAGAACGCATCAAAATAGAATTTGACCTTGATATTATGCAGGAGTTTGAGAATATGAAAAAAGCTGCCAACAATATTTTGCAGCTACCTCCTGAACGTTATCGTTCTATTGATGATGATGTTATGAAAGCTAAAATAGAGCTAGAACTACAACAGCTCAAAGAACGCTTATCGCGCACCACAGACATAAATCACGCAGCTATGCAAGCCTATGAAGAGGTCAAAAAACGTTATGACTTTATTGCCCAGCAACGAGATGATCTTATTCAAGCTAAACAGGACCTGCTTAAAACTATTGATGAAATTGATGAAACTGCTAAAAATCAATTTTTAGACTGTTTTGAGCGTATTCGAAATAATTTTATTCAAGTATTTAGAAGTCTTTTTTCCGAAGGTGATGACTGCGACCTTGTATTAGAGGACCCAATGTTTCCATTAGAAAGTAAAATTAACATTATTGCTAAACCAAAAGGTAAAAAGCCACAAAGTATCAACCAACTTTCAGGTGGGGAAAAAGCACTTACTGCCACAGCACTTTTATTTGCTATTTACTTACTAAAACCTGCTCCCTTCTGTATATTTGACGAAGTTGACGCGCCCTTAGACGATGCCAACATAGATAAATTCAATCAACTCATTCAAAAATTTAGTCAAAATTCACAGTTTATTATTGTAACGCACAACAAGCGTACAATGTCCTATATCCCTGTAATTTACGGCGTAACAATGGCAGAATCAGGTGTAAGTAAAGTAGTCCCTGTGGATTTGAGGGAAATACAGCAAGTTTGATAAATTAAATGGGATAGAGTGAGTGTAGAATCGTAAAAGTTTTTAAGTTGTCATAGCTTACAGCATGTAGCATAATGTTAATATTGCGCTATGAGCAGTGATTCATCAACAATTATACGAAAGCGTAGGGTAAGAATAGTAGCGTTCAACATGGTTTATGCAACTTTGGTCAATCAGGTAGAGCCTAATTTGTATTGGTTAAATACAACTCAGTACGCTAAAACTATACCTTCTAAAACCACAGAAGAAGCTGAAGAAGATGACCATTACTTGTTGTATCTAAAAAAAATAATGGAAAAGGGTAAAGACCACGAAGATTACATTATGCTTCATCAGTTGTATTATGACGCACTAAAATATGCTAATGAGAATATAGAAATTATCTCTCAATTTCTTAAAAATTGGGACTGGCAAAGGGTCAGTAGAGTGGAACAGGTGTTGATGATTTTGTGTGTTACTGAATGGCTACATTTTCCTGAAATTCCTGTAAAAGTCAGTTTGAATGAATATATGGAGATTGCCAAGTTATATGCAAATCCTGACGAAAGCCATAAATTTATTAACGGAATATTAGATAAAATTCTTGTATATTTGCAAAGCAATAAAAGAATTCACAAGGTTGGAAAAGGCAGTATAACTGAAAGCAAGAAAAAACTATGACAAAAAATACAGGTTCATTTTTATTAGGTTTGGGGATAGGCTTAGCCATAGGCATCCTGTTTGCCCCTGACAAGGGTAAAAACACTCGAGAAAAGCTTATCTTTCAGCTTCAAAATGCTTTCGAGCGGCTAAAAGAATACATCAACAAGCTGAAGAGCGAAGAAGAGCAGCTAGCTAATGAAGGTAAGCATCTTGCGCGAGAATTAGTTCGAGAAACCAAAGAAAAAGCCGAAGGACTACTTATGGATATTGAAGAATTGATGGAGAAAGTAAAAAATCAGCAATAGTGCTATGCACTTGAAAGCATTATCTGTAATAATCATAACCTTGATCGGTATAGTGGCTTGCCAACCCAATAAATCAGTGAAAGACCCTCAAAAAGCCCGTGAAGAATCCTTAAAACGCATAGAAGAAATGCGCCCTAAGATTCTTTGGGCAACTAAGCAGTATGATATGGGTCAAATTAAAGAAGGCGAAAAAAGAGAATTTGATTTTAAGTTCAAAAATGTAGGAAAAAGCCCGTTGCAAATTACTAATGCCCAATCTTCGTGCGGATGTACAGTTGCAGATTTTCCCAAAGCACCAATTCCACCCGGTGGAGAAGGCAAAATACATGTAATTTACAACAGTACAGGAAAACCAGGTATTGTCAACAAATCTATTACCATCACAGCCAATACGGATCCAAGTATAGAGGTTCTATACATCGTGGGTCAAGTTATACCAAAAAATTAAGTAAATATGAAAATTGCAGTTATTGGAACAGACAGAAGAGTAAAAGAATTTGAATCTGCTTTCGGTAATTTACACGAGGTTATACGAATCAGCGAAACTCAACTGCCAAACGAAGATTTAACCTTATATAATGCAATTTTTGATCTCAATTATGAAAACACTCCTCAGCATTTATTATACTATGCACCTCTTGTTAATAAACCTGTTATCATTTCTGCGGTAAAAACTACTCTTCAAAGAGAAATTAACCGTGTAGGTACTGTTAAATGTGCCTTATTAGGCATGAACTGCATGCCCACTTTTATAGATAGACCCATAATAGAGTGTACAGTTTCAGACCGTTCAGATAGAGATACATGGTTTAATCTTGCGGAACTGCTCAACAGAAAAGTTTCCATAGTAGATGATCGGGTAGGTATGGTTACTCCGCGTGTGGTCTGCATGATTATTAACGAGGCTTTTTTTACCTTGCAGGAAGGTACAGCCACTATCCAAGACATTGATTTAGGAATGAAATTAGGCGTAAACTATCCTTTTGGTCCTTTCGAATGGGCTAAAAAAATAGGCTATCGTGAAGTATATGAAGTTTTACAAGCAGTTTACAATGATTTATGCGATGACCGTTACAAAATATCTTCTCTGTTGAAACAATATGCATTAGAACATAAAGAGTAATGGCAAAAGCAAAAACAACAAGTGAGATTACTTTGCAAACACTTGTTACACAAATTAAAGAGAAAAAGTTTTATCCGATTTACTTTTTGTATGGAGAGGAAAGCTTTTTTATTGACCAAATAGAAAACTTACTTTTAACTCATGTTTTACAACCTCATGAAAGAGATTTTAACCTTTCCATCTTATATGGAAACGAACTAACTGCGGATAAGCTGGCAGCTATTGCCAAACGATATCCTATGATGTCAAACTACCAGTTAGTTGTAATAAGAGAAGCCCAAAAAATGCAAAAAGAGTTAGATAAACTAATACCTTATTTTGAAAATCCACAAAACAGCACTGTTCTTTGTTTTTGCTATAAAGAAAGAATAGAGAAGTTTGAAACTAAAAAATACGCTAAATCTATTCGCCAAAAAGGAGTTTGTTTTGAGTCTAAACGCCTATATGAATACCAAGTTCCACAGTGGATTGTAGAACATGCTAAAACCAAAGGGCTCAACCTCTCCGCAAAAGCTACACAGATGATAGCCATTCAAATGGGAAATGACTTGACTGCCATAGATAAAGAACTAGATAAATTAGCCCTAAACTGTACAGAATTTAGTGAAATTACGGAAAAAGAAATAAGTGAGTACATGGGTATTGATAGAGAGTTTAACTTATTTGAGTTTCTTTCCGCTATTGCACAAAAGAATAGACAAAAAGCATATACTATTTTACAGTATTTTGTTCGCAATGAAAAAGATTTTCCTACGGTAGTAATTGTATCTAACGTATTTTACTTTTTTGACAAAGTTTGGCGATTACATGCGCACCAAGTTTACGATGAGAAAAAAGCCGCTGAAATTTTAGGCTTACCTACTTTTGCTGCTAAGGATTATGTTGCCGCAGCTAAGCATTACGGCAAAGATAAGTTGGGTCAAATTTTGGAAGCAATTTTTGAAGCAGAACTAAGCGCTAAAGGAGTGGGCACGAACGATACAGTGCAAGGACTAATCGTACAAAGATTATTGCATAAAATTTTAAATACTTAGCTTATTGTGTCCTGACCTGATTACTGTTGATGCGATTGCCTTTGATAATTTTTTTCTAATTTTGAACTTGTATGAAACACTATTTGACAGCTACCTTATTTTTAGTCTTGAGTGCTACACTATACTACACTCCAGTGTATGCACAAAAAAAATCCAAAGAATCCAAAATTACTTACATATCTGTCGCTCCTCCTGTACCAAAGGAAGAAGTCAAACCTAAGCAACCTAAAAATACATTTTGGGTAGATGGATATTGGAAGTGGAACAGTAAAACACAAAGTTACAAGTGGGTGAAAGGAAGGTGGGTAAAAGGAAAAAAAGGTAAAAAATACCAACCTGGACATTGGACACAATCCGAGAAAGGGTGGTACTGGACACCTCCCAAATGGGTAAAATAAAAATATGCTTTTTGAATTCGCTTTTTATGTGTTAGCTTGTATCCTAGCGGGGTACTATGTTTTTTTTATGACTCGCCATGCCATAGGATTAAAATCTATTCAAACTCAGCTAAAACCTATTTCTGTCAAAGGTGCTACTATAATTGTACCTGTCCGCAATGACGCCGCTGCCGTGCGGCGCCTATTACCTTGTCTTTTAAGCCAATCCAAAATCAATATACCTGTCCAAATTCTGATAGTAGATGATCATAGCAACGATAACTTATATCAAACTATTCAACCTTACCTTGGTAAGGTTGAGTATCTTGCTTTGCCAAAATGCAAACACGGTAAAAAACATGCAATTGAATACGGAATAGCTCATGCAAAACATGAAATTATCGTTACTACCGATGCGGATTGTGTTATGCAAAAAGAGTGGCTACATACAATTTTGTCTTGCTTTGGTCCAGAAACACAATTTGTATCTGGACCTGTTTTATTGGAATCTAAAACACTTTTTGAAACTATACAGCAAATAGAACTCATGGGTTTAGTAGGAATTGGAGCAGGAGCTATTTATTTCAACCAACCTAATCTATGTAATGGCGCTAATATTGCCTACAGAAAAGATGCTTTTCATAAAGTAAATGGCTATGCAGGAAGCTTACATTTAGCTTCAGGCGATGACGAACTATTGATGCATAAAATACACACGTATTTTAATAATCCTCAAAGTATCGTATTTTGCAAAGATTACAAAAGTATAGTTTTTACACCTGCGCAATCTACGTTTAGGGATTTTTTACAGCAGCGAAAAAGGTGGGTCTCCAAAGCTACTCACTATCAGCGTAAAAGTTTGATTTTTCAGCTAATCTTAATTTATCTTTTTTACTTGATGCTGTTTATCAGTACTTTATCTTGTTTTTGGAATCCCACAATATTATATTTTGCGTTATTTTTATGGGTAGTTAAGTTACTTGCGGAATGGAGCATAATCGGACAAATGATGCAATTCTTTAAATGCACTTCAACAAAGTACATTTTAATTTTTGCGGTAGCTCAACTCTTTCAACTTGTGTACGTAATATGGGCAGGATTAGTAAGTTTGCGACCTACTTTTACTTGGAAAGAAAGAACTTATGTCTAAATGGACGGCTATAGTGCTTGCTAATGGACTACCTTGTTCCCAAGAGCTAACACAAAACTTGTTAAAAACTTACCCTGCGTCTATTAAACTTGTTCTTGATGGTGCTATGCAGTATGTAAGACAGTACAACATACTTCCTGATATCTGGCTAGGAGATTTTGACCACAACTTAAACACGCACGCATTTCTACTTGAATATCCAAACCTTAAACTAGTACATACTCCAGACCAAAATTACACAGATTTAGAAAAAGCGTTAGCTTGGTTGCAAGAACAAGGTTTTCAGCAGGTTCATATTCTTTGGGCAACAGGTAAGAGGTTAGACCACACCCTCAATAACGTAGCAAGTATAGCGCGATTGAGCAACGTTTTTCAAAAAATCGTATTGTATGATGATTATTCTATCTGTTTTCCTTTGCCTAAGCATTTTGAAAGCTACTTTGCAAAAGGTACAATTATTTCTCTAATTCCCTTAGGCGTAGTAGAGGGTATCGTTACTAAGAATCTCAAATACCCGCTTTTGAATGAAAAGCTCATTTTGGGGTATAGAAACGGAAACAGTAACGAAGTTTTAGAAGATGGACTTGTTCAAATTAGCTATAACAGTGGAGATTTGTTAATGATAGTAAATAAAACTTAAAGAGTGGCAAGCAAAACAAACTACTGTGCGGTGTACTCTTCTTTCATTTTGTTTTCTAAATAATTCCATGAATAGAGTTCTAATTTTTCGGCATCGCTCATTTTTGCAATATAGCGAATCATGTCCGAGTTGCTGAATACTGCCCTTACTCTACCATCTTCGCCAATAAGATATACCACAGGTACAGGAATTGTGTAGTAATCTGTATTTATGTTTTGATGAAGTTCTATGCCTGCACTTTTCAAATTCTCTATTTCTGGGTGATTTTTAGGTACTTTATATGCACTTTTGTACATATTTACAATGCAATTTCCTCTATCATGGCAGAAGGTGATTTTTGCGCCTGTTTCTTCTACCATAGACTGAATTTGTTCTCTACTGTCAGGTGTAATTACAATTACTTCTACTTTCTTGTTATCTAAAGCCCATGCTCTTTGAACTAATCCTAATATGCGGTTAATGGATTCCGTACGTATAGGACTAGTGGGATTACTGTATATGGCATGGCTATAAAACATTAAAAGTACATTTTTTTTGCCTTTGTAATTTCTTAAACTGATGCTATTACCTTCTTGACTTATTGTTACAAAATCGGGTGCTTTGTCGCCAATTTGCATAAACTCAACTTCTTTTGCCAGCTTACTGAATATACTTTCTTCACCTTGAACCAGCTGCGCCAAAACACTGCTGCATGCTACTACTGTAACAATAACAGCAACTGCAATTTTTTTCATGTATCTTCAAAAGTTTTGACAAAGTTAGACAATCTCTTTTATTTATCCAAACTTTTTTACACAAAAAGCTTAATCTTAAACTCACACAACTTGAATTTAGACACTTTTTTATTTTTTTGCTTAATTGCATAAAGTTCTACCAAGTTCGTATGAATTTTGAAATTTTATTTTCTAATCTCACTAATCCTACTCTGTTATTTTTCTTGCTTGGAATTATTGCTGCGTTAGTAAAAAGTGATTTAGAAATTCCTGCTACTTCAAGTAAGTTCATTTCTTTGTACCTTTTATTTGCGATTGGCTTCAAAGGTGGACAAGAGCTAGCGCATAGCGTATTCAGTTTTGAGATTATTTTTTGCATACTTTTTGGAATTGCCATTTCTTCAATTATTCCGATATACACTTTTTTTATTCTCAAACGCAAAATGGACGCCTATAATTCAGGTGCAATTGCGGCATCGTATGGCTCTGTAAGTGCAGTAACTTTTGTGTCAGCGGTGTCTTTTCTTGAAATGCAGCAAGTAAATTTTAATGGGTACATGATTGCTGTGATGGCGTTGATGGAATCCCCTGCAATTATAGTAGGTGTCATTTTGATTAGAAAGTATAGTCATGTAACCGAAAAAAAATCAAATATGCGAGAAATTGTTACACACTCTTTTGTCAATGGTAGTGTGTTGTTAATTCTTGGTAGTTTAGTCATTGGTTTAGTGGCAGATACAAAGCAGGCAGAAGGGATTAAACCTTTTACTACTGATATTTTCAAAGGTTTTTTGTCTATTTTTTTGTTAGAAATGGGAATGGTTACAGCAAGGCGATTTAGAGCTTTTCAGGCACATGGTTTATTTTTAAGTTTGTTTGCGATTCTGGTTCCGCTTGTAAATGGATGTAGTGTAGCTGCACTTAGCGGTCTGATTAGTCAAAATGTAGGCAATCGGTTTATGTTTGCGGTTTTAGCGGCAAGTGCTTCTTACATTGCAGTACCTGCGGCTATGCGAATAGCTGTTCCAAAGTCAGATCCAGGGTTGTATATCCCTATGGCATTAGGTTTAACGTTTCCTTTCAATATCACAATAGGAATGCCCATTTACTACGCAATAGTGGGCAATTCTTGATTTTGCTTGGACTTAGAGTTTGTTTATTCAGTGCTATTATCATCATGGTGTAAAATTTCTTTTAGGTCTAATTTTTTGAAAAGTTAATTTTTTGGGCGTGCCCCTTGCTAGCGCAAGGGTCGGGGCATTCCGCACTACGCTTCGCTTCGGTGCTCCGCTAACGCTGCGCACTGCCTATCGGCATGCTCCATGCCCCTCACGCAATTGAATAACACTCCCTCAATACCCTCAACTTGACCTTATTTACCTCATCCA
>JANWVW010000081.1 GCA_025056095.1 Bacteroidia bacterium | reverse complement strand
GTAGCACCGAAGCGTTAGCGTAGCCCGAAGCACGCCGACCTTGTGGGCAAAAGCCCACAAGGGCACGCCCAAAAAAAGAAAAAAATAAAATTTAACCTTCACATAAGAATTTTATTCGCCTTGATTGTAGTCTGATTCTAACGTTTCGCAATGATACTCAAAACTAACAGGTAGAGTAGGCTTTTGAGTAGACTCGCCGTTCTTTTTTGCTAAAATCATCTTTTGAATGATGCGATTCCTTTCTTTTTGAATATACTCACGAAGTTGTTTATCTCGTTCTGCGTCAAAGTAGCAAATACCATCTACATAAGTTTGTTGTACTTTGGCATAAATAGAAAGTGGGTCAGATGTCCATAATACAAGGTCAGCATCTTTGCCTAATTCTATGCTTCCTACACGGTCAGATACATGCAGCATCTGTGCAGGGTACAAAGTAACCATTTTAAGGGCTTCTTCGGGGTTCATGTTGCCGTATTTAATTCCTTTGGCTGCTTCTTGATTTAGTCGTCTGCCCATTTCTGCATCATCAGAATTGATGGCTGTGGGTATGCCCATTTGTGTGAGAATAGCAGCATTAAACGGAATGGCTTCCATTACTTCAAACTTATATGCCCACCAATCTGAAAAAGTAGATGCTGCTGCACCGTGTTGCTTCATCTTGTCCGCAACCTTATAGCCCTCCAAAATATGCGTGAAAGTATTGACCTTGAAGCCAAAACGCTCTGCTACTCGCATTAACATTACAATTTCAGACTGCACATAAGAATGACAAGTAATAAACCGCTTGCTTTCTAATATTTCTACTAACGCATCTAATTCTAAATCTCTACGTGGGGGAATTTTGCCCTGTGGATTAGCCGTGTATTCCTGCCATGCTTTTTGATAATCTCTTGCTCTTTGAAAAGCATCTACAAAAATTTGCTCTACCCCTAACCGCGTTTGAGGATAACGCGTAACATAGTTATCTCCCCAGTTAGATTGTTTTACATTTTCCCCCAAAGCAAACTTAATAAAGCCTGGCCAATTGTCAAACTTTAACTCTTCGGGGGTTTTGCCCCAGCGCATCTTAATCAGCTGAGTTTGCCCACCGATACAGTTAGCAGAACCATGTAAAAGATGCGCGCTAGTTACGCCCCCTGCTAATTGTCTGTAAATGTTAATATCGTCTGAATTGACTACATCCCCTATGCGTACTTCGGAAGTAACACTTTGCGTTCCTTCATTTACACCTTGGCTAATCGCAATATGGGAATGTTCGTCAATAATCCCAGGGGTAAGATGCAAATTTGTGGCATCTACAATTTTGGCATTATTAGCAGCTAAATTTTGCCCTATTTGAGCAATTTTACCATTTTGAATAAGGACATCTGTGTTTTTGAGAATACCTTTGTCTGTGCAAGTCCAAACAGTAGCATTTTTGATGAGTACGGTTTCAGGTTTAGGCAACTCTACCCATCCATAAGCCATATTTGGATAAGTAACTGTACCGAACGAAGCAAGCTCTTTTTGAGCAGAGTCTTTTTTGTCTTTCTTTTTGTCTTTTTCAGACTCGGGGGGCGCAGGATTTACGTATTTGGCTGTCCACAGTACTGTTTTGCCTTGTATAAGGCTATTGCCTGTAATTTCTATGGGCTTTTTATCTTGTTGAATGTAGCCCATTAAAAAGATACTTCCTTCATAACCTAACTTTTTAGCTTGTACTTGTAGAGTAATATGCTGTTGTTTTTGCTGCACGGTAGGTTTTAGCGTGTCTTTACCGATAATCCACTTGTGAGAAAGATTTTCTAACTCCTTTCCTGTAATAAGCCATTTGATGGTTTTGTTATCTAGTTTGAGTGCATACTCGCCACGAATATCCTGCGTAGGAATGTCTTGAAATTCGTACTTCTCTCCTCGTATCCAATGTTGATAGAAAATGTTTTTTTCTTTGAACAAAGAGTCTTTGCAGATGATAAAATTGGCTAACTTTCCTTTTTCTAATGTACCTACTAATCCATCTATGCCTAAAAACTGGGCAGGAACGGTAGTCAATGCCGCAAGAGCTGTTTTGTAAGATAAACCTGCTTGTATAGCTTTTCGGATATTTGCGTAGAACTTTTCTTTATCTAATCCTTGACTAGTAATTGCAAAGGGAATTTGATGCTTTTCAAAATAAGCGGGGTTAAGTGGTGCGCTTTCCCAATGTTTAAGTTGAGCTAGCGTAAGGTTATTTACTGCATAAGGGTCAGATACATCATAAGGAGCAGGAAAGTTTACAGGTAAAATAGCAGGAATTCCTGTTTCTTTAATAGCTTGAATTCGTTTATACTCTGCACCTGAAGCGCAAATAATCATGTTAAGTCCAAATTCTTTGGCTATTTTAGCGGCACGCAGGTATTTTAATTCGTCATTGACTTCAAAAATGTATTTTCCGTTGAATTGACTTAATGTTTCCAAGCTGATATTTTTTTCAGGTGCTTGCTGGGCAGGGTTTTGCATGTATGCTTGCCAAGCTTTTTTGTACCATTCAGCATCTAAAAAGGTTTGTCTTATCAATGCAATAGCGCCCATCAACGAACTGGGATAATCGTCGGGCGAAGAACCTTTATCAAAGCTCATCATTTGAAGATTAGGCAGACTTAACAATTCTTTTTTTTCTTTACTTCCTGTTGTGTAAATAACTGGACTTCCTCTAAAAATGCCATCATTTACATGAGTAAGAATAGTTCCTATGCCCATTTTACGATATTTTTCAGCATCTTTTTCGGTTAAAGTAATGTATTCGGCTGCGTTTATTTCAGGCTTTACTGCACTGTTCCAATGATGTTTTGGTATTTTACTGTCTTTCTTTTTGCCTGTATCTAATATAGCATAAGCATCAATCAATGAGGGGTAAATGTACCTACCTTGTAAGTCTATAACTATGGCGTCATTTGGAATAGAGATGTTTTCACCTACATTTTCAATATATCCATCGCGGATAACCAAAGTACCTTTGTTCAGCATTTGATTAGGATTGAGGGTAATTTTGGCGTTTGTAAGGGCATAGCATGAATGTGTATTGTGATATACATCTTTGAGTGGCTCTGTGGTAATTTGTCCATATATTAAAAAGGTAATAGTGTAAAACAAGGTAAGTAAGAATATTCGGTGCATGGTACAAAGTTAAACAGATCTTCTATCTATCCAAAAAATACGTACTTTTGAGTATGAAAAAATTATTTTGTTTGGTTTTTAGTGTTCTACTCGCTTTGCTTTATGTGGCTTGTAGTAAAAGGCAGGCAGCCAAAGAATACTACCAACGCATATTTGACCAAGAGCAAAAAATATCACAAGCAATGCAGCACTTTTCTGATGCATTGGAAAAAAGTATGGCAGAATCCGAATTATCCAAAAAACATTTATTAGACCTTGAAAAAGCGTATCAGGAATTAGGAAAGGCTATAGAAGCAGCTATTAAAGAAGTGAAGAGCCTCAAAGGAATGAGAAATGACGAGAATTTTCAAGAAAGTGCCATAGCGTTATTTGAATACTATCAAAAGGTGCATAAAGAAGAGTATAAAATGATGATAGAAATTTGTAAAAAAGGTAGATTTACTGACCAAGAATTACAGCAAATGTCTTTAATTGCAGAGAGTATAGATAAAAATGGTAAGTCCTACGAAGATAAACTCAAAGCTGCCAAAGCTAAATTTGTTCAACGATATGATTTACAGTAAGTATTCTTTGTAGGTTATCTGTATATTTATAAAATTTGCTAAATTTGTTGCTATATCATTATCAAATTTAGGTCATGCGAAATGAGTTATTAAATCCGCAGCATACGGATAAGGAATTAGATGTTTTTCTAAGACCTCAACGATTTGTAGACTTTTTAGGACAGAACAAAACCATTGAAAATTTATCAATTTTTGTACAAGCGGCTTTACAAAGAAAAGAAAGTTTAGACCATGTTTTGCTGCATGGACCGCCAGGACTAGGTAAAACCACTCTTTCACACATTATTGCGCGCGAAATGGGTGCAAAAATGGTTAGTACGTCGGGACCTGTATTGGAAAAGCCTGCCGATTTAGCAGGTTTGTTAACCAATCTTGATCCATTTGATGTGCTATTTATCGATGAAATTCACCGTTTAAGCCCCGTAGTAGAGGAGTATTTGTATTCTGCGATGGAGGATTTTAAGATAGACATTATGTTAGATAGCGGTCCAAATGCAAGAAGTATTCAAATTTCTCTTAATCCTTTTACTTTGATAGGCGCTACTACGCGTGCGGGCATGCTTACAGCTCCTTTAAGAGCACGGTTCGGTATTACTGCACGTTTAGAATACTATGACGTGGATACACTTCAAAAAATCATTATGCGTTCTGCTAAAATTATTCAGGTCCCCATAGATGCACAAGGAGCATTAGAAATTGCCAAGCGCAGCCGAGGTACACCTCGGATTGCTAATCGTTTATTGCGTAGAGTGCGTGATTTTGCCCAAATTAAAGGTCAAGGACGGATAGACTATGAAATTGCAGTAAAGGCATTAGATGCACTAGAAGTAGACGAATACGGATTGGATGAAATGGACCACAAAATACTGCTTACTATTATTGAAAAGTTCAAAGGAGGACCTGTGGGCTTGAATACTATTTCTACTGCGGTAAATGAGTCCCCTGATACTATAGAGGAAGTGTATGAACCTTACCTTATTCAGCAAGGTTTTTTGATGCGTACTCCACGTGGGCGAGAGGTAACAGAATTAGCTTATAAGCATCTTAAAAAACAAGGTAAAAATTTTTATTTGAATACATTGTTTTAACCTGTTAAGCAAATAGTCTGAACACAAAAAATAGAATCATAGATAAAGCCATGCACACAGGTAAGGTCAAAACCCAAGCTAAAAGAATTTTTTTAATGGTATCCAATTGTACGTTTTTCCTTCCGCCTTGAGCTACCATTGTGCCTGCTACGGAAGAAGAAAGTACGTGAGTTGTACTAACGGGCAAGCCTATGCCACTGGATAAGCCAATTGTGCTAGATGCTACAAGCCCTGAAACAAGTCCTTGTGCGTAGGTCATACCTGATTTTCCAATTTTTTCGCCTACTGTAACTACTACTCTTTTCCAGCCTATCATTGTACCTATGCCTATGCACAAAGAAATCATGACTACTACCCAATTAGGTACGTAGTCTGTATAAGCTCTAATTTGCTTGCTTCCTTGTTTAAGGGTGTTTATTTCTTTTGAAAAGCTTTCTATAGTTTCAGGATAACGACTTACCTTTTTAACTCCTTTATCAATTTGATATATACTTCCTCTTACTTTTATCCTATCTTTGGCTGAGAGTTCATCATCTTTAGCAAGACATTCAAAACATTTTGCCTTGAATACTGTGAGGTTAGCTTGTAGCTTTTGTGCTTCTGCTTTAAGTCGTAGGTTAAGAGTTTTTTCCTCAATGTTTGTAGCTGCTTTTTCCATACTAATGATAATAGGTCTTAAATCTGTGAAATCTTTTGTAGTGTCTAGTGCATAATAGGCGGGTAGTGCAGTAATAAGAATAATCATAACTAAGCCTACGCCTTTTTGTCCATCGTTTTGCCCATGAAAAAAGCTGATTCCTATGCAGGTTAAGGTCATTAAAATTCTTATAATGATATTAGGTTTTTCATTAGGTTGGTGAGCTGTGTGTAGTTTTGGATTTTTAAGTAGCATTTTAGCAATTGCAAGTAAGATGCTGCCTACGGTAAAACCGAATAAAGGCGAAATAAGCAAAGACAGACCTACGTCTTGCGCCTTACTCCAATTTACTCCATCACCGAATTCATGACCAGGTAGCATCGAAATGGCTAAACCTGTCCCTAAGATTGCTCCAATTAAAGTATGCGAGCTAGAAGCAGGAATACCAAAATACCAAGTTCCGAAGTTCCATATAATTGCACTTAACATCATTGAAACGACCATCCATAAAGTTTGCGATTGAGTTTGAGTTTGAATAGCTTCAATAGGAAGTAAAGCTACAATTCCCATTGCTACGCTGATTCCCCCTATAAATACTCCCAACATGTTGAATATACCTGAAATAATTACAGCAGGGATAGGCTTAAGGGAGTTAGTGTATATTACTGTAGCTACGGCGTTAGCAGTATCATGAAATCCATTGATGAATTCAAAAATACAAGCACACAGAATTGCAATAATTAGCAAAACAAATAATCCCGTAGTTAAGCCAAGCATAATGCAAAGCTCTTAATTTGCTTGATTGAGCATGTTAAGAGAATGTTAAAAATTTAGATTAGATTGAGGTAGGTTTTTGTGAAATTTTCGTATTTTTGGGCATGCAGAAGGTATCTCAACGAAATATCAAAGCGCCGAGAGGCACTAAGATATCATGCAAAGGGTGGATACAAGAAGCAGCTTTACGCATGTTAATGAACAATCTTGATCCTGAGGTAGCCGAAAATCCCGATGAACTGATTGTATATGGTGGTACAGGAAAAGCTGCTAGAAATTGGGAATGCTACGAAAAAATTGTCAAAGCCCTACAGGTTTTGGAGAATGATGAAACTTTATTGATTCAGAGTGGTAAGCCTGTGGCTATTTTAAAGTCTCATCCTGATGCGCCGCGTGTACTTTTAGTTAATGCGATGTTAGTTCCAAAGTGGGCAAATTGGGACTATTTTCGTGAGTTAGATGCCAAAGGTTTAACCATGTATGGGCAAATGACAGCAGGAAGTTGGATTTATATAGGTTCGCAAGGTATTGTGCAAGGTACATACGAAACTTTTGCAGAGTGCGCAAGGCAGCACTTTAATGGTACACTAAAGCATACTTTATCGGTTACTGCGGGTTTAGGTGGAATGGGCGGTGCACAGCCTTTGGCTGTTACTATGAACGAAGGTGTTTGCCTTGTAGCCGAAATGGAAGAGTGGCGCATTAAAAAACGAATAGAAACTCGCTATTTAGATGAAGTAGAATACGATATTGACAAAGCAATTGACAAAGCTTTGGAATACAAAAAACAAGGCAAAGCCATCTCTATTGCGGTTTTATGTAATGCTGTGGATTTGCTTCAACGCTTGATTGATAGAAACATAACGCCTGATGTACTTACTGACCAAACTTCTGCTCATGACGAATTAGTAGGTTACTTTCCCAAGGGCTATACTGCTGCTCAAGCAAAAATTTTACGCGAAACTAACCCTAAGCAGTATATAGAAGAGTCCAAAGATACAATGGCTTTGCATGTTCGTTTGATGTTAGAGCTGCAAAAAAGAGGTGCTGTAACTTTTGACTATGGAAATAATTTGCGCGGGCAGGCGTTAGCTCGTGGTGTAAGCAATGCTTTTGACTTTCCTGGTTTTGTTCCTGCGTATATTCGACCTTTATTTTGTCAAGGTAAAGGACCTTTTCGGTTTGTAGCTTTGAGTGGAGATCCTGAAGACATTTATACTGCTGATGAAAAATTGTTAGAATTGTTTCCTGATGATGTTGGGCTGCGGCGTTGGCTAACTATGGCAAGAGAAAAAATTGCTTTTCAGGGTTTACCTGCACGAATATGTTGGTTAGGGCAAGGGGATAGATTAAAAGCAGGCTTAGCGTTTAATGAATTAGTAAGAGAAGGTAAGGTAAAAGCTCCCATAGTAATAGGGCGGGATCATTTAGATACGGGTTCGGTGGCATCACCTTACCGTGAAACCGAAGCTATGAAAGATGGCAGCGATGCTATTGCGGATTGGCCCATTCTCAATGCACTGATAAACACAGCAGGAGGTGCTAGTTGGGTTAGCTTGCATCATGGGGGAGGAGTAGGTATTGGTTATTCTATTCATGCGGGTATGGTTATTGTGGCGGATGGAACACCTGAAGCTGAAGCTCGGCTTAGACGCGTGCTTACAAATGATCCAGGTATTGGCGTTATTCGCCATGCGGATGCAGGCTACGAAATAGCCATAGAAACTGCTAAGAAACATGGATTAGATATTAACAAAAGGTTGAAGTAATATTTTACCCTGTTTCTGCATATTTGTATGTTCTCTTGAGCGTGTCCTTGCCCAGCGCGTTGTGCTCATGTGGATAAGAGGGTATATTGCTGTCCTGAGCGATGGAAAGAAATATATCCAATAGAACCTAATGTCTTGTAATACTCAAAATAACTCTACCTGCATATCATCTACATATATCGTATCGTCTACTTGTGCATATCCGTAATCACGGAACATAATAAAAGCACTTAATTTGCAGTCAGTAAGATTTTTTGCCTGATTAAGAATTTTTTTAGGTATTTTCAAAGCAAATACATGTCCTTGCCAACCATGCGAATCGTATCTTGGAAATGCAATACTTTTGTGTCTGTAAAAGAGTACCTCTTTATTTTGAATATTAACAACCATTAAAGGTAAACCTTTGTAGGGTAATCTACTTTTTACCCAAGCTTTGAAACGAATTCCCTCTGCACCTATCTTGATAAAATCTTGCACAGGCATAACAAAAGTGCAGTTATAGAGATTTTTTCCCCCCACTTTGTTGCTATATTTTCCTGTATGTGCCACAGTGGAATCTATGGGTACAGTTTTAATCCAGTAAGGCTCATTTTCTAATGAATTAAAATCTTGTCTAAATACTGCAATAGCTTCTTTTTGGTACAGATAAATTCTTCGGTTATAAAAATCATACGTGTATATAGCAAATACAAAAACTATTAAGGGTAAAGCAACAAACAAAACTTTGGGATAATATTGTAGAAATGCAGATGTCAAATTGCGGGTCGCAGGTTGCCACTCTATCTTTTTTTGAGCAAACCCTATCACTATAACTAATGAAAGGAAAGTGGAAGGTTCAAAGAGGTAAGGATATGCTATTTGTAAAAAGTTACAAAAGAACACCAAAGTTAATTTTAAGAACGCAAGTGGTAGCCATTCTTTATCTACCCATTTGGGACGTAAAATTACTAGTGTTATACCTACTAACATCGTGATTAAAGAAAAAGCCCTCTGTAAATCATAAATAAACCAACCATCTTTATGTGAAAAGAACTTTGCCATACCTAAAAGTTCGTGCCGAGGAGCAGTAGCAAAACGCTCAGCCATTTGCTTGGACTGAAACGCGGGTAAAGTGGCAAATTTTTGAAGCCCATCTATCCCAAAAGGAAAGATGAACAAAACCAAAACTATTGCGATTATAACTGCAAAAATTTTTAATGCTTTTGTCAGCCCTTCATAACGCCATGCATAGAAAAGATAAAAAGGTATCCATAATAAAAGTGAAAATCTACTCAATAAACATAAGCTGATAGCAATGCCTACCCATATCCATTGATATTTCTTGTCTTGATGTAACAATGTAATTCCTAAAAACAAATAATAACCAATGACCAGTGGTTCTTGGCTAAATTTTAAATCTTGTATTCCAAAAAAATAAAAACGTAACATTAACAGAATAAGTACATAGTTTATGGATTTAAGTAATATGTTGAGATTTTTACTACTATTTTGCCACCATAGCAGCGCTATACCTATCATTAAAAATGTGAAGGATGTCCAGCGAATATCTATTTTGAGAAGGATAGGAATAGTATAAGGCAGCCAAAATCCTGGTCCGTATAGTACATGGGGTCTGTCAATCTCTGACAAGGGAGTATATACTTCCTGCCCTGATAATGCACGATTAGCTAAAATTTCAATAGAAGGAAGCATATCTGCTTCACGATAGTTGAGCGTGTAGCTGTCAATGATGTAGAAAAAGTGGTATAAAACTGCAATAAATCCTATAAAACCTAAAAAGTAAAATACCTTGTCTAGTATAAAATTAGCGTTCTCGTTGAATTTTAGCGTTATTTTAGGTAAGTAGAGTAAGGGTATAACTGCAATTCCAATCCCTGAAAGAAAGTACACCCAAGATAAAAACCTACTTTTATACAGTGGTGGATGAGCAAAAATTATCATTTCAAACAAGCAAAGCAAAAAAACAGCTATCCATGCAATTATGGGTTTGCTCAAAAAGTTTTGTTGTATCTTCATAGTGCGAAAATACGTTAAATTACTTCTGAGTATGCCCCGCTAATATAATCAAATCTTAGGCTTTATATAGATTCTTTTGGGCGTGCCCCTTGCTGCGCAAGGGTCGGGGCATTCCGCACTGCGCTTCGCTACGGTGCTTCGCTAACGCTTCGCACTGCCCTGACGGGCATGCTCCATGCCCCTCACGCAGATAACATAAGCAATTATGTCTTTACCTTGTTTGAGCTTGAAGTACAAATACTTACAAGTTAAACTTTACATAGAGCAAAGAAACAGAAAACTAAAAGCGCTCCGCAAGCCCACCTAACTGCAATATTTAGAACAAAAACACTTAGCTCTTGAAAAGGTACGCATTTCGTTCGGATTGAAAAAATTCAATTTTATTTATACAACTTACAATTTTGAATATTGGTTTTTGGGCTTTTTTTATGACTATTTTTAACCTTTATCTTATTGAAAATCAGCGCTTACAGCTGTGGTCTGCTGTAAACGCCGATACAAAATTAAAAAAGTGTAGCCAATTTACAACTGACCTCTATACGTACCTGACACCAAAGCGGCTGTAAACGCCGATACAAAATTAAAAAAGTGTAGCCAATTTACAACTTACAAAACTGCTGGACAGTTATCCAATCAGCTGTAAACGCCGATACAAAATTAAAAAAGTGTAGCCAATTTACAACCTGTGGTTAGCGTGAATTATTTTAAATCTCGCTGTAAACGCCGATACAAAATTAAAAAAGTGTAGCCAATTTACAACTATCCTCCAACACAACAGGATAAAGTGTTGGCTGTAAACGCCGATACAAAATTAAAAAAGTGTAGCCAATTTACAACGAGCGTAGAGCTGAACGCCGTGCTCAACGGCTGTAAACGCCGATACAAAATTAAAAAAGTGTAGCCAATTTACAACCAAGTTGGTTATAAGGGATCCCTTCCGTTTGCTGTAAACGCCGATACAAAATTAAAAAAGTGTAGCCAATTTACAACCAAGGGCTATCGGTACCTATTTACAGTGGCGCTGTAAACGCCGATACAAAATTAAAAAAGTGTAGCCAATTTACAACAAAATTCTTGCGCGGGGTATGCGCAATGCTGCTGTAAACGCCGATACAAAATTAAAAAAGTGTAGCCAATTTACAACATAACCGATGCTATTTTTTCTTTTATTTGT
>JANWVW010000080.1 GCA_025056095.1 Bacteroidia bacterium | reverse complement strand
AGCGAAGCACCGAAGCGATAGCGTAGTGCGGAATGCCCCGACCCTTGCGTCAGCAAGGGGCACGCCCAAAAAAATTAAATCCATTACAATTTATTGAGTTATTTAGATTGTTTCTAAATAATTTGCATATTTGCATCTTACTTATTTATGACCAAAAAAATTGCATTAGTCGGCAATCCAAATAGTGGTAAAACTTCTGTATTTAACGCTCTTACAGGTCTGAACCAAAAAGTAGGCAACTACGCAGGCGTAACCGTAGAACGTAAAACAGGCACATTCAAAGTAAAAAATGAGACTTTTATAGCTATTGACCTACCTGGCACATATAGCTTGTATCCAAAATCTGAAGATGAACGAATTGCTTGCCAAATTCTCTACAATCTAAATCACGAAGACCATCCTGATATAGTAGTCGTAGTAGCCGATGCTACTAATCTCAAACGGCATCTACTGCTTTGCACACAAATTATAGACTTAGGTTTTCCGACATTGTTAGCCCTTAACATGATAGACCTGCTTCCAACACAAGGGATAGAACTAAATATCGTTGAGCTTTCTGCTCGTTTAGGCATACCTGTAATTCCCATATCTGCTTTGAAAAATCAAGGAATAGAAACTCTCAAAGAATGGTTAAGCAAACCACTTCCTCTTCCTAAAAAAAGCATATTTTCTATTCCTGAAGCACTTCATCCTAAAATAGAGCAAATACAGCAAAAGTATCATCTGCCTAATGCTTATTTAGCTTTTCATTACTTGATGCAGCCTAATCACATTGAGCAAATTCACGGTGCGGACAAAGAAAAACTTTTTTCTTTAACGAATGAGGACCGAATAGTTGTTTTAGGCAGGGAAACACTTGCTCGTTTAGAATGGATAGATGAGCAGCTTCGTTTTTGCTTGAAGCAAGATCCCCCAAAAACCACATTAGAACAGAAGTTAGATAAAGTTCTTACTCACAAAATATGGGGTTACATCATTTTCTTGTTGATTTTGTTTGTGATTTTTCAAGCCATTTTTGCTTGGGCAGAATATCCGATGAATGCGATTGAAAGAGCTTTTGAATGGATAAATGAACATCTTACCGCATGGCTTCCTGAGTCTACTTTTACCGAAGTGCTTACTGATGGGATTATTGCAGGATTAGCAGGCGTAGTGGTTTTTATACCGCAAATTGCTTTTTTGTTCTTTTTTATGGCGCTTTTAGAGGACACGGGCTACATGGCTCGGGTAGTGTTTTTGTTAGATAAAATTATGCGTAAGTTTGGACTAAGTGGTAAGTCAGTAGTGCCGATGCTTGGAGGAATGGCTTGCGCTGTACCCTCTATTATGGCGACGCGTACTATTGAAAACTCTAAAGAACGTTTGATTACTATTTTAATTACTCCCTTGATGAGCTGCTCCGCACGTATTCCTGTATATACCTTAATTATTGGACTGTTTGTGCCCTCAAAAGTATTTTTAGGGATATTCAACTCCAGAGGATTAGTAATGATGGGCATGTATGTACTTGGGGTTTTGACTTCTTTACTTGTAGCTATATTGCTTAAAAAGCTTGTAAAATATGACGAAAAAGGCTTTTTTTTAATGGAAATGCCCTTGTATCGCATGCCGAGATGGAAAAATGTAGTCATTACAATATGGGTGCAGGTAAAAACCTTTGTGTGGGATGCAGGTAAAATTATTGTAGCTATTTCTATTGTGTTGTGGTTTTTAGCTAATCATGGTGGAAGCAGTTTTCAAGCTGTGAAAAATCAGTTCAAATGTGAGCAAATAGAAAATGAAACTCTCAAAAAACAGTGTGAACAAACGCAGAAAAAACAACTATTAGAGAACTCTTACGCAGGTAAAGCAGGTAAGTTTTTAGAGCCTTTGATAGCCCCTATGGGCTTAGATTGGAAAATGGGTATAGCTTTGATTACTTCTTTTGCGGCCCGAGAAGTTTTTGTTGGAACAATGGCAACTATTTACAGTTTAGAAAATGCCGAAGATAATTTAACTGACTTGCAAATAGCCATGCAAAAAGAAATTGATCCGATTACACAAAAACCGCAATATAACTTTGCTAATGGCACTGCTTTGATGTTGTACTATGCTTTTGCAATGCAGTGCATGGGTACTTTGGCAGCGATTAAAAAAGAGACTCGCTCTTGGAAATGGACTTTGTTTTCTTTGCTCTACATGATGGGCTTAGCCTATACTGTGGCAACAATAGCTTACCAAATTATGCAGAGGTATGTGTAATTATCTCAAAAAAGCATAGTGTAGCAAGTTTTTCAAAAATCTGATTTATTTCTCTGCAAAAATCTGTACCTTTGTTATTATGGAAAACTTAATGAAATACTACGATGTAGTAGAGCAAGCGATTGCAGCGCTAGGTATAGATCCCAAGTTATGCAGGGATCAGGAACAAGGAAAGTGGAATCTCAAAAAAGGCTCTGCTCCCATTTGGATAGATTTAACTTATTCGGAAAAAGACAAAAGGGCTTATTTTCAAGTAATGGCACCTATTACCAAAGTACCCACTACAAACCGCGAAAAATTTTTTGAAGAGCTGTTAGAAATAAACTATATCCTTTACGGAGTGAGCTTTACTAAGTACGATGACAGAATTTACATAAAAGTAATCCGAGAAGTAGAAGGGTTAGATGTCAGTGAAGCACTAGCTGCTATTGAACGAATTGGCTATTACGGAGATTTTTATGATGACTATTTTCAGAATAAGTATGCAGTACAGCGTTAAAATGAAACTAAAACAGCCTTAGCAACGTATTGAGTTTAAATTTTGTTTATATTTTTGTTGATTCTTGTAACTTTGTAGTAAATATGTCTGAATTTGGAAATTTTTCAGAACAAGCTCGTGAGGTATTCAGCTTCAGTAGAGAAGAAGCACTTCGCTTAGGCTATGACCATATTGGCACTGAACACATACTCTTAGGTATCATTCGTGAATCGAATGGTACAGCGGCAAGGATTTTACAAAATTTAGGTGTAGATTTGAGAACTTTGCGTAGGACAATTGAACAGTACGCTCATGGGCGCAACTTGTATAGTTCAAATATATCTAACTTGCCCCTGACTAAGCAGTCTGAAAAAATCATAAAGACTGCTTATTTAGAGGCTTCTTTATTTGGAATAAAAGTTGTAAATACTGAACATATTTTGTTAGCTTTACTCAAAGAAAAAGACCATATTGCAGCAAACATCCTACATAATTTTGATGTAACGTACGAAAAGGTCTACGAGGAGGTTGTGCATATCTACAAGCAGGAAGATATTCCATATAGAAACTACGACTTTCAAAACAGGTCTTCAGAAATTAACGATCCATTAGAAGAAACTCGTTATAGTTCTGAAAGAAAAGTGGATAAAAATAGCAAAACCCCTGTATTAGATAACTTCGGCAGGGACTTGACAAAAGCAGCTGAGGAAGGAAAACTTGACCCTATTATTGGTAGGGAAAAAGAAATTGAGCGTGTAGCTCAGGTGCTTAGCCGTAGAAAGAAAAACAACCCCGTATTGATTGGTGAACCTGGGGTAGGTAAAACTGCAATTGCCGAAGGGCTAGCCTTGAGAATAGTACAGAAAAAAGTCAGTCGAGTACTGTTTAATAAACGCGTCGTTACTTTGGACTTGGCGTCATTAGTGGCAGGTACTAAGTATCGCGGACAGTTTGAAGAGCGCATGAAAGCCATTATGGCTGAATTAGAAAAAGCACCTAACGTTATTCTATTTATTGATGAGCTACACACTATTGTAGGCGCAGGGGGCGCAAGCGGCTCACTAGATGCCTCAAATATGTTCAAACCCGCGCTAGCCAGAGGAGAAATCCAGTGCATAGGAGCTACTACGTTGGATGAATATCGTCAATACATTGAAAAAGACGGCGCTTTAGACCGTAGATTCCAAAAAATTATAGTAGAGCCTACCACTGTGGAGGAAACTCTTCAAATTCTCAATAACATTAAACAAAAATACGAAGAACATCACAATGTTATTTACACTCCAGAAGCCATTGAAGCTTGCGTCAAACTAAGTGAAAGATATATTACAGACCGCTTTTTACCTGACAAAGCCATCGATGTATTAGATGAAGCAGGCAGCCGCGTGCATTTGTCTAATATACAGGTTCCAAAAATAATTGAAGAGATTGAAAAACAAATAGAAGAAGTCAAAGAAAAGAAAACTCAAGTAGTCAAAAGTCAAAGATTTGAAGAAGCAGCCAAGCTTAGAGATGAAGAGAAAAAATTGATGGAGGCACTAGAAAAAGCTAAACTCAAATGGGAAGAAGATAGCAAAAACATAAAACACATTGTAACCGCGGAAGACGTTGCCCAAGTCGTATCCATGATGACAGGCATCCCTGTTACCAAAGTGGCTATGGCAGAAAGCCAAAAATTACTCAACATGCCCAATGAGCTGAAGTCTAAAATTATTGGTCAAGATGAAGCAGTAATCAAGTTGTGTAAAGCTATTCAGCGCACGCGTGCAGGACTAAAAGACCCTAAAAAACCCATCGGTTCTTTCTTGTTCTTAGGTCCTACGGGTGTAGGAAAAACAGAACTAGCTAAAGAATTAGCCCGCTATCTGTTTGATAGTGAAGACGCATTGATACGCATAGATATGAGTGAGTACATGGAGAAATTCGCAGTATCTCGCTTGATAGGGGCACCCCCAGGTTACGTAGGATATGAGGAAGGTGGTCAACTCACTGAAAAAGTTCGCAGAAAACCTTTCTCCGTAGTACTATTAGATGAGATTGAAAAAGCTCATCCTGACGTATTTAACATTCTACTCCAAGTATTAGATGATGGCATTCTTACAGACAGCATGGGTAGAAAGGTAGATTTCAAAAACACAGTTATCATTATGACCTCTAATATAGGTGCAAGAGAAATTAAAAACTTTGGCAGAAGTATAGGTTTTGCTCCAGAAGATAAGGAAAAAGAAGCACAGCAAGATAATGTTAAACGTACAATTCAAAGTGCATTGCGAAAAGTATTTGCCCCTGAGTTCCTCAATCGTATAGATGATGTAATTATATTCAACCCATTGCAGAAAGAACACATCATTCAGATTATTGATATAGCCCTTTCAAAAATGTTCAAAAGACTAGAAGCATTGAACTACAAAATTGAAGTAACCCATGCTGTAAAAGAGTTCTTAGCTGAAAAAGGCTATGATCCTCAATACGGCGCAAGACCGCTCAACAGAGCTATACAAAAATATCTTGAAGATCCTATTGCAGAAGAGATACTCAAAGCTAACCTCAAAGAGGGGGACTTACTCAAAGTAGACTACAAACCAGGTGATGAAGCAGTTACTGTTTCAGTTGTACGTAAAGAAGAGTTAGTGTAAGTAGAAACGCATTGAAGATAGGACTATCAGAGCTCTGATAAATAGTCAAATCTCTACCAATCCGTAGTGCTATCAAAAGTAAGTAAGGCAACTTGCTAACTACTCAATTAGGAACTAAAATGTTGAGTATAACCTCAAAAATTGCGTAGGTGTACAGCTTTCAGACTGCTAAAATGAAAAAATTTATTAAAAAGGATTAAGCTTACTTTTTTGGGCGTGCCCCTTGCTAACGCAAGGGTCGGGGCATTCCGCACTACGCTTCGCTTCGGTACTTCGCTAACGCTTCGTACTGCCTAACGGCATGCTCCATGCCCCTCACGCAAATAACCTTGATTAATTATGTCTTTACCTTGTTTGAGCTTGAAGTACAATCACTTACAAACTAAAACCTTGCATAAGAAACAGAGAAATGGCTTTTTCAGAGATCCCTTGCGTGAGGCATGCGAAGGGCGTGCGTCAGCACGGTGCGGAGCGAAGCGAAGCACCGAAGCGTTAGCGTAGCCCGTAGCACGCCGACCTTGTGGGCATGAGCGCAAGCGAATGCCCACAAGGGCACGCCCAAAAAATTTTGTCAATCTTATCCTACAACTAACTTATATACTAACTGTGCCAATAAATGCTAACATATACTCAAACAAACCGAATTTTTTAGGTAAAAAAGACATAAGTACTTTTTTGCATTTTTTCGGCAGTTAAAAAATTTTTTCAAAAAAGGCTTGTATAGTCAAGTTTAGAAAAAATTGACGTATTTTTGAGAATTATTTTTAGCATACAGAGGTATGTTGGGGTTGAAATTAGCTACGGACCCACGCTGGGTAAATATTGCAGAAAAAAGCATAGAAGAAATATTGACTGACCACGCATATTGCGAACAAAAAGCCGCTTCGCAAGGCATTTCGTTAATTGTAAATTATTCCGAATACGTGGAAGTAGTAGACACTGTAACTCCAATTGTAACTGAAGAATGGTCGCACTTTGAACGTGTATTGAAAGAACTTAAAAGCAGAGGGCTGCACTTAGGTAAGCAGCGAAAAGACGAATATGTCAATTTACTTTTGAAAGTACAGAAAAAAGGCGGACCTAAGCATGAACGATTAGTAGAAGAACTTCTTACTTGTGCAATGATAGAAGCCCGTAGCTGTGAACGCTTTCGGTTACTTTCTTTGTATTGTACAGATGCCCACTTGCGTCAGTTTTACCGTGAATTTATGATTTCAGAAGCAGAGCATTATCGTGTTTTTTTAGATTTAGCTAAATGTTATTTACCTGAAAGTAAAGTCAAAGAACGCTGGAATGAATATCTAGAAGCCGAAGCAAAAATCATGGCTTCGTTAGAGCTGCGGGGCGATAGAGTACATTAGCCTTCATTTTATTTGAACGTACTGCTATTTATATTTGTCTTTATGTTCAAAGTATGCACAAAACAGACTTTTTAATTATAGGTTCAGGAGTGGCAGGTTTGTCCTTAGCTCTCAAACTAGCTCCTTATGGTAAAGTAACCATTCTGACCAAAACTAATCCCGATGAAGCAAATACAAAGTACGCCCAAGGGGGCGTAGCCGCAGTAATGGACAATCAAAACGATTCTTTTGAAAAACATATTCAAGATACTTTAATAGCAGGCGATGGCTTGTGTCATGAGGATATTGTACGCATAGTAGTTTCTGAAGGACCTGATAGAATACGCGAACTAATAGAATGGGGCGTTTCATTCAGTCTAAATGATAAAGGTGAGTTAGACTTAGTAAAAGAAGGCGGACATTCCGATAAGCGAATCATTCACGCAGCAGATTACACAGGTAAAGAAATAGAAGAAACACTTTTGCAAAGAGTTAAAGAAAACCCGAATATTCTACTTTTAGACCATTATTTTGCCATAGAAATTTTGACCCAACACCACTTAGGCAGGTATGTACACAAAGGTACGCCTAACATTACTTGTTACGGAGTTTTTGCACTAAATAAAAAAACAGAAAAAGTAGAAAAAATACTCTCTCGTATCACAGTAATGGCAACAGGTGGATGTGGAAATGTGTATGCATCTACCACTAACCCCAAAATAGCCACAGGGGATGGCATTGCAATGGTATTCAGAGCAAATGGCAGAATTGCCAACATGGAATTTGTTCAGTTTCATCCTACGGCTTTATATCATCCAGGACACATGTCCCCTGCATTTCTAATATCCGAAGCTGTTCGCGGGCATGGGGCTATTCTTCGCAACCATGAAGGCGAACCTTTTATGCATAAATATGACCCACGCAAAGAGTTAGCCCCAAGAGATATTGTAGCGCGCGCCATTGACCAAGAAATGAAAAAACACGGTAAAGAATACATGTACTTAGACGCCACTCATCTGCCCGCCGAGCAAATTAAAACTCACTTTCCTACTATCTATCAACATTGTTTGAGTATAGGGATAGATATAACCAAAGATTGGATACCTGTCGTTCCTGCTATGCACTACATTTGCGGTGGAATCTTGGTAGATGAACAAGGTAAAACCTCCATACACAATCTTTATGCTTGCGGCGAATGTGCTTGTACAGGCTTACACGGTGCTAATCGATTAGCTAGCAACTCTTTGCTAGAAGCACTGGTATTTGCGCATCGTATTTATGAGCATGTTAAAGATAACTTCAAAAGCATTCCGATTTTAGAAAATATCCCCGATTGGAATGACAGCGGAACTACTTATCCCGAAGAGTGGATATTGATCTCTCAAAACTTTAAGGAAGTACAAAATTTGATGAGCAGTTACGTAGGGATTGTCCGAAATGATTTACGTTTAGAGCGTACTTTACGCAGATTAGACTTGATATACAAAGAAACCGAAGAGTTCTACAAAAAAACCAAAGTATCTGTGGAATTGTGCGAACTGCGGAATATTATCACTTGTGCTTTTTTAATTACAAAGTCAGCCAAGTTACGAAAAGAGAGTAGAGGTTTGCACTACACTACGGATTATCCTTACAAAAGTCAAGATTATTTGTACGATACTATTTTGTAATAAAAAACGCTGTACTTTTTGTTTGTACAGCGTAGCCACCAAATAAAATCATAAAACCAATAAGCCTACCGAATAGCAGAGCAACAAACTTTATGCCATGTACACAGAAAAGATATGTCTAAAAAAGAGGATAAAGAGGTTTTTTGTTATATTTCAGATATTTTTTGGGCGTGCCCCTTGCTGCGCAAGGGTCGGGGCATTCCGCACTACGCTTCGCTACGGTGCTTCGCTAACGCTACGCACTGCCTAACGGCATGCTCCATGCCCCTCACGCAGATGACCTGTTCAATTATGTCTTTACCTTGTTTGAGCTTGAAGTACAAGTACTTACAAGCTAAAATTTGCATAAGAAACAGAGAAATGGCTTTTTCAGAGATTCCTTGCGTGAGGCATGCGAAGGGTGGGCGTTAGCCCAGTGCGTAGCAAAGCGAAGCACCGAAGCGTTAGCGTAGCCCGAAGCACGCCGACCTTGTGGGCTTTTGCCCACAAGGGCACGCCCAAAAAACTGAAATAAAATTTAATCTAGAAAAGACTCGTCATATCTTCAAAGTTTGCCCCTTTATCTCAAAGGATGCACTTATCCAACAATTTAGCTAACTGCCCTGCTTGATACTGACGAGAATACCGTTGAATGTTAGAATTTGTATTAAAGCTATAATCTTTGACTTTGTACTTTTCAAACTGTTGAGAAAGATAAGCAGCAGCGGTAAAAGTATCTTCAGGCTTTATAGCTATTCCTGCATCACACTCTTGAATAATCCGAGCAGCATCACCTTCGGGATGACAAAAGCATAATACAGGCCGCCGAGAAGCTATATACTCAAATAACTTGCCACTAACCATGTTTTTATCTTGAACTATACTCATAAAAAGCAAATGAGATTTACACATTTCTTCTATGGCAACATGATGCTCAACGACATCAGGAGAATAATACACATAATCCGATAGTTCTGCACTTATGATTTGCTCTTTTACTTTTTGGGGCGTTTTGCCAATCATACGTATCTGAAACTGCGCTTGAGCTTCGGGATTAGCTTTTAGCCAATCTCGCAAAACATTCCAAAAAACGAAATTGTCCACATTTTGAAAAGTTGTTCCCACATAAGTCAAGGTAAATTTATCATACAAAGGTAGATTCCTGTAAGGTAAAAAGTCCTCTTCATCATAGCCATTGTAAATGTATTCTACGGGCAATTCTCGGATTTGAGCTAGCTCACTGGCTAAAGTTTTACCCACAGTAATTACAATATCTGCTTGTTTGAGTACTTTTCTTTCCAATGCGATATGTCTTTTTTTTGCCCATTGTGAAAGTTGCAGTTGTTGATGATAGTAAATAGTAGTCCAAGGATCTCTGAAATCAGCTATCCAGGGTAAATTGAATTTTTTTTTAATCTTGAGAGCAATTAAATGGGCGCTGTGAGGAGGTCCTGTGCTGATAATTGCTTGGACAGGATTTTTTTTGAGATACTGCGATAAAAAACGAACCGAAGGATATATCCAAAACTTACGCGCATCAGGAATGAATAAGTTTCCTCTAATCCATATAGCTAGCCGTTCTTTCCATGACTTTGAAGCGGTATCTAAAATAGTTCGGTCAATTTTCGTAGTTTTTTCTCGGTTAGTAAATTTTTTGTACCACTTGTAAGGTTCAAAGGCAGGAGTGCGCAAAATAGTGAGATGCGAAGGCACTTCTTTACAAAGAGTCTCGTCAATGGCGGGATACTCACCATCTTTTGCTGTGAGGACCACAGGTTCCCAATCAAATTTTGGTAAATACTTAATAAATTTGAGAGGTCTTTGAACTCCTGAACCTCCACTCGGCGGAAAGTAATACGTGATGAATAAAACTTTTTTAGACATAACAGATTGACAAAAATACAATCTAACGGTACTTAAAATAGCACAGTAGATAGCACTTCTCAAAATAAACCACATCCTACACAACAATCGTCAAGAAAACTTTGCCTGCGTGTGTAAAAAAGAGTTAGTTTGAATATTTTGCCTTTTTCATTGGTAATAAGCAAAGTATTGTCATTGAGGTAGGTAATAGCTTCGGTTTGAGAAATGGGAATACGTAAGCGCATAGTCAGACGGGCATTTTTGAACAAACCACTATCTAATTGAGTTCGGTAAATGTACACAAAACCGTAAGTCAAAAGTGCTATTTCGTTTTTGGCAGGGGAGTAAGCAACATCAGTAACGTAAGAATCTAAATACGAACGCGCTAACCAAGTTGCGGCTTGAACATAATCTATTTCAGGATTTACTCTGTATACATCCGTACTTTTTGTACCGTAGTTTTTAGTGAATATGTATAAATACGGTTTGGCATAGAATATAGCTTCTGCATCATGATGGCGATGCTTTGGATAATGCTTTTGGTCTGGATAGACATAGACTATTTTTTGTATAGGTTCTAGTGTGTCTTTATCCCAACTCAAAGGGATGGTATAAATAGAAAGTTGTTGTCTTTGAAAAGAATTATTTCCAATGTCTGCAAGGTAAATTTTGTCTTCGCCAAGGGTTATAGCTTCCCAATCTATGGCATGAACATTTTTCACATAAAACTTTTTAATCAACTTTCCTTTTAAGTTAGTGAGGTAAAGATATGGAGGATTTCCTGAATCGCTATGAGTAAGAAGTAAGCTATCTTTGACTACAACAATTCCTGATGATTCTTTGATGCTGCAGTCCAGTTGAGCAATTTTTTGATACTTGTAGGTTGTTTTTATAGTATCGTGTTGAGGGCGGTAGTAGTAAGTTATACCATGGAAGCAAGCTTGTTCAAATAGAAGCACTATCAAGATAAAGTTCAAGTAAATGATTCGCATTTGTCTTACAAAGTTATTAGAGTTTTGGACATTACTTGCAGATTGATTAAAAGGTTTGAAGGCGAATAAAAAATAAGTTTTTTGTGAGGTATTGATTAGGTTTTTCTTGCGTGAGGCATGCGGAGGGTGGGCGTTAGCCCAGTGCGGAGCGAAGCGTAGCACCGAAGCGTTAGCGTAGC
>JANWVW010000079.1 GCA_025056095.1 Bacteroidia bacterium | reverse complement strand
GTTAGCGGAGCACCGAAGCGAAAGCGTAGTGCGGAATGCCCCGACCCTTGCGTCAGCAAGGGGCACGCCCAAAAAAATAAAATAAATCCATAAAAGTTACACCAATTGTTACAAATTATTATTGCCAATTTTCTATGGCTTCTATAGCTGCTACACGAATAGCCCTTTTAGGATGATTTACATACTGCTGAATAATATGAAGATACTTTCGGTCTGTGCCTAAAGCTTGCAGCGTTCCCACTTGCAGTGCTGGTATTTGCAGCATCATTTGAATGATATTACTTAGCCGTTCATCTTGCTGCTGAATGAGAAAAATAAGAGCATTACATACATTAGTTTCCCATTTAAGTGCTTTGAAACCTGTACTATCATGCTGTATGGTATAAATGGCTTGCTGTAAGTACTGAAAAACTCTATCTTGGACTTGAATGTCATTTTTCAAAGGGGCTAACGCCTTGAAAATGTAACTGTTATCTTCTGCCCACAGGCTATCTAAAAGTACTTGCTTAGCGGATGGAGTACCTAATTTTCCTAATGTAATTGCAATTTCAGTTCGTATTTTGCGTTCCCTTCTGAACCATTGCAACAAAGTAGGAACCACAATGGTATCTTTCCAAGCTGCAAGCATTTCTAAAAAAGCTTTTTTAACAACAAAAACTGTATCTTTGGTATAAGTTTGATACGCAAAAACTTTTACGGCTTCTGTGGGATAATACTTTAGTCTTTGAATAGCAGCTCTGCGAAGTCCCGCATCGGTTGTGTCTTTGGCATACCTAAGTAAGTATTCATCTGCACCTGAAATTTTTTGTCTGACTAATAGGCTATCATATAGTGTCAATTCTTCGGCATGGGCTACTTCTTGCAATCCCCATTTAGCTACTTCGGGGTTAGGATGTATGCTTATCAAAGCATGCAGTTGTCGGCGTATATCTAAATTGTTTTGTTCTTTAAGCATGGAGATATATCTATCGTAAGGCTCATAATGTTTGAGTTGATACAGTGAGAACAAAATCTGACGAACGTTCCAAGCTGTTACTTCTTTATTCAAACTTTCCATTAAATAAGGTACAACGCCGATATTCTTAAAATATCCTAAACTACCTTGTACGGCTGCTCGAACATCTGGGTCATTGTGCTGCAACAGTGGAATTATATCCAAAATTTGTATGTTTTTTGGGACTTTGTCTGGTTTTAAGAGGTTCGTGCCCGCTAACCTTTGCACAGCTTTATCAGGATGAGATTGAGCTAACCGCAGCAAAGTGCTGTCAAAGTAGGAATACAAGTGCTTTGTAATAGCTAATACTAACGTTCTACGTTTTTGTAGGGGTAGGCTATCATTTACTAACTGCTTGTGAATGAAACGAATGCTAAATGTATCTTGTAAGTATGCACTTATTTGGCAAGCAAAATCTAAGTCTGCTTTTGGGTTTTTGGGGTCAAATTCTTTTTTAAGTTGAAGTATAAGAAGGCTATCTTGCTGATGGTGAGCTACGGTTTGAAATACTTTTAAGGCTTCTGTGCGTATGTTGTGCGTATTATCTTTAATCAAGTCGGACAGAAAGGGGATTGCATAAGTGTTGTTTTCCCACTCCATAGCTTTTAGACAAGCTATTTTAGTTTCAGGGTTAGTGCTTTCTTTGTATATCGTAACTAAATGAGTGTGCAAACTATCTGAAAGCGTAGGAATGAGTTTTTTTTGCTTCAAAATTTGAGTAATAAGGTCTAAAAAGTTAGGTGTAGTGTGCCGTAGGTGGTTATATATCACGTATTCAAACGTTTTTAAGTAGTATTCATTGAGAATTAAACTCGGCTTAAAGGCACCTTGATTGAGTTCTAAAAAAGTGAAATGTATTTGCTTGGTATCGCTTTCTAGGGGCGAAAGTGCAGCAATTTCATACTTTTTGTCTTGGTTTAAATCGGTTAGAGCATATTCTACCCCTGGGTCAAGTCCCCACATCATATCTAACAGAGTATCTTTTGCCCATTTATAGACAAAAATATTTCTTGGTGTAATCCCTTCAGTATCCCCGATAACTATAATTTCATCTCTTTGATTATCATCTATATCCTGTATCCACACTGTACCTGTATTGAGAAATTCTATGTGAGTGTTCATACCATAAACGAATTGTGCTTGTTTTGTAGTGTTGTTGTAGTTCAAAACAGTGAGGTAATAATCTCTGTATCCTTCGCCAATGTCATGCGAGAACTGAATAACTGCTTCTTTTTCAGGTGTGCTATCTAATTGTGCAAAGAATACATCAGAAAGTTTATCGCCTTCATTGTTCTTAAAAAATTCGTGGTTTTTAAGGGTTTGTACAAAAATATTGGTAGCGGGTTGCGTATATGCGTATAGACACAGTATCCAAAAAATAGCAAGTAGCTTACCTTTGAAGTGAAGCATGTTTCAAAAATAAAGATTTTAGTCTATTTACACGTAGTCTGAACTAGTTAGCTTTACGGCATTTCAAAAAATTTTCCACATTTTGACTACATGGTCTTCTCCCCCTGTGTAAGCGTATCTACCATCAGGGGAAAAGGTAAGTGAATAAATAATCTCTTTATCTTCGTTGAAGATGGCTATAATTTTACCTGTGATAGCATCCCGCAGCCGAATAGTTTTGTCTTTACTTCCGCTTAGGATATACTTGCTATCAGGGCTGTATGCAGCGCATAAAATTTCGCTATTATGACTGCGCCAAAGTACTCTAATCTCCTCAAAGTCATGCTCTACGTCCCAAATACGTAAAGTTTTATCCCAACTACCAGCTAAAAGTCTTTTACCATCAGGAGAGAAGTACAAGCAGGAAATAGGTAGGATGCTTCCTCTTAGCACTTTTACTTTATTTTTCTCATTATAAGCCCATACATATACATTCTTATCCGAACTGCCAATAGCTAAAAGGGATTGTGTAGGATGAAAATGTATGCAGTTGACTTCATATTTTGTAGGCACTTGCCACTCATGTACTTTTTTTTGCGTACGCAAATCCCAAATGCAAACTATTCCTTCATTATCAGCCGAAGCTAGTAAAGTACCCTCTGGGCTATAAGCTAATGAAAGTATCTGATTGTGCGATGTAGGTATCATAGCTATTTCCTTAATGGTATGGGCATCCCATATTCCTATTTGTTTTTGGATATAGGGTGCAGCAATTCTATTTCCATCAGGGCTGAAAATTGCTATTCTAGGATTGATGCCCATAGTGTAGATGATATTAAGTGGATTGCCTGTACTTATATCCCAAGTACGGATACTTTTATCTGCACTAGCTGTAACTAATTTTGTACCTTGTTTATTGACTTGTACAGAGTTTATTGGACCTGTATGACCAACAAATGTTTTGATAATAGTATTTTGAGTTTGTGTTTCTACGAATTCAGAGGGATTAGAAAGGTCATATTTGAGTTTAGGCGAATCTGAAATTCTTTTAACTCTCCAGTTAATAGCCACAATGAATGAAACAAATAAGGTAAAGAAGAGTATAGCTATTCGAATTAAAAACTTCCTTGCATTCCAATTCAATACTCTTTGTTGAACAGGTGTGTAGTAAACTTGACTTTGGCGGACTTGTCTATACGGCTGCGTAGGGGACTTTCCTTGTGGGTAGCCTTGTGTAGGTTGATTTCTAAACCTTTTAGTAGGTGGTGCCACAGGAGAAGCGATTACTTGATGCGGAGCTGCTGCTCGTACAACGGGCTTTTTACGTGGTAAAGGTTTGAGGTCAATTTCAGGTTCTTTGGGAATGCTTAACTCTGTAAATTTTTCTATTTGAGAATATGGTTTAAGGGTATTTATCCAAGTAGTGTAAGAGGTTCGCATGGCAGGATTGTAAAAACCTTCATTAAACGTAGCGTCAAAGCGTTTGAAAATTTCTTGGGGTATAGCTTTTTCTAACAAAATAAGGTACTTTTCATAGAAAGGAAGAATGCTTTTGTTAAAGTAAGTTGCATTTGTATCACATTTAGGCCACCTATGGTATGTAAAGTAGTGTTTCATCGTTCTTTCACTCAAGTCATTGAGATAGAAAAAAGGGTGTTTAAGAAAAATAAAATAATGAATGCCTACCGCTACAGACCATATATCAGACAATAGATTAACCTTGACGGTTTGGATGATTTTTTGTTCAGAGAGTTGTTTAGCAATTTCGGGTGCTATCCATTCATTAGGTTTGCCCCATGTGCTAGGGCTATCTTGGGCACTTAAAGTAACTGCACCACTGTCATAGTCAATAATAACACTATTAGGCTGTTTTATGCCTATAAATACATTTTCTGCGTTGATATCAGCATGAATAAAGTTTAATTCTCGTAAAACTTGAAAACCTTCTACAAGGTCAAGAGCGTATTTGATTTTTTGTCCAAGAGAAATTTGATAGTATTCCTGTGTAACTTTTGGATCTTCAATAATTCGGTCAAATTCTGCATATTCATTTCTATTCAGACGGTTAGCTAAATATCCATATACCTTTTCACCTTCTAAAATACCTGCAAAACTTAATTGGGGTAGTGCGTACAGAGCTGGTATAGCGCTGACATTTTTATGCTGTTGAAATCTGATAAGCCCTTCTTGTAACTTTTGTATAGTTTGAAAGCTTTTTTGTGCATTACTATCTTCATGAAAAATTTTGACTACTTGTGGAATAGGTGTTTGGATATTTCCATTAAGACTTTGGCAAAAGTACAACTCTCCGAATCCTCCCGAAGCAAAAGGTTTAGGTTTTATTTCAATACTGCGAATAGGAATGTTAAATATCTCCTGTATTTGCGAACTTAATACTTGTAGTGTCTTAATGGACTTCATAAGAGAAAAACAAAAATACGTAGAATTCAGTTTTTTGAGAATTGAGGTAGTTTATAGGTCGGTTCAAAGTTTTTGTATATTTTTGCTTATATGTATGACTTGCGGATTTTATATCATTTAGGTCGTTACACTATGATGTTGGGGACGTTTTTCAGAAAACCTGAAAACAATAAGATTTATTGGGAACAGTTCATGCGTAGTGTAAATTCTATTGGATTTGGTAGCTTGGGAATAGTATTTCTGATAAGCTTGTTCATTGGTGCAGAGAGTGCGTTAGTAGCCATGTATCAAATTACTTCACCTTGGATACCTGATACACTAGTGGGCAGTGTAGTCGAACGTTCAATGAAATTAGAGTACGCACCTACTATTACGGGTTTAGTATTAGCAGGCAAATTAGGCTCAAATATAGCATCTGAATTAGGCACTATGCGAGTGAGTGAGCAAATTGATGCACTTGAGGTAATGGGGATAAATTCTTCAGGATATTTAATTATGCCTAAAGTAGTAGCAGCAGTGATTTTATTTCCAATTTTAGTAACCATTGCTTGGGTATTAGGAATATTTGGGGGGTATTTGGCAGTAAAGTATGCGGGAGATGTTACTGTGCAAGACTACATTAACGGCATGCGTATGGAGTTTATTCCCTTTGAGTTAGTTTTTATGTTAATTAAATCTGTGGTATTTGGCTTTTGCATAGCTTCTATTTCAGCATATCAAGGTTACAATGTTAAGGGAGGAGCTTTAGAAGTAGGCGATGCAGGTACAAAAGCTGTAGTCTATTCGTGCATAATGATTTTATTCATGGATTTTGTATTAGCTAAAATTTTATTGTGAAATTTATGCGGCCACTTAAAAAAATGAATTATAGTTGAAATAGTTGAATGAGCAAGTTGTATAATCAAAATCACTTTTTTAATTTTGCATAGCATGCGCGTAGACATTATCTCTGCTGTACCTGATTTGTTGTATAGTCCCTTGAAGCACAGCATCTTAAAGCGGGCACAGGAGAAAGGCTTACTCGAAGTACATATACACAACTTACGAGACTATGCTACTAATAAACACAAGCAAATTGATGACACTGTGTATGGCGGAGGTGCAGGTATGGTACTCATGATAGAACCTATTGATAATTGTATTTCTACTCTCACACAGCAAAGAAAATATGATGAAATCATTTATTTGTGTCCTGATGGCGAACTATTTACACAAAAAATAGCAAATCAAATGAGCATGCTCAACAATCTGATTCTACTATGCGGTCATTACAAAGGGGTCGATGAGCGGGTGAGAGAGCATTTAATTACTCGGGAAATTTCTATTGGCGATTTTGTATTAAGTGGGGGTGAGTTACCTGCATTAGTTGTCGTGGATGCAATTGCTAGGCTTATTCCAGGTGTACTTTCTGATGAAACTTCTGCCCTTACCGATTCTTTTCAAGATGATTTAATTGCTCCGCCTGTTTATACTAGACCTGCAAATTATAAAGGATGGAAAGTTCCCGAGATTTTGCTTTCAGGTAATTTTGCAAAAATAGAGGAATGGCGCTATGAGCAATCTATTATTAGGACGCAAAAAAAGAGACCCTATTTGATGTTAAAAAAATAACTTTGAAAAAAATAGTTTGCAAGTTTGTTTCTTTCTTTTTTATTTTGAAAAACCAATGAAACCAACTATATGCTAGACCGAAATAGCGTTACTATTATTGACGAAAATTCAGTAATAAGGGGAAACCTCAAGTCTAACAGTAATTTGAGGGTAAATGGAAGGGTTATGGGAAATATTGTTGCACTGGGCAGGGTAGTTATTGGAGAAAATGGATTTGTAGAAGGAAATATTGCAGCTCATGAGTTAGAGATAATTGGAGAGGTAATAGGAAACTTGAAAGTAAAAGATACACTTACCCTAAAGCCCACTGCTCGTGTTTTAGGTGATATAGAGGTTATGTATCTTGTAATAGAAAAGGGGGCTAAGCACGTAGGGGGATGTAAAATGGAATTAGATATGGCTAATGCTATACCTGAATACTCTAGCGAAGAAATTAAACTATTAGCTGGAAGTCAAAGCTGAAGTGTTTAATGAACTATTGTAGGGCATGGGCGCAAACTTCCACCTTTTATGCGACCAAAGCCACGTATGGGGCTCACGTTGTATGTCCTTTTCTAACTGATGAGCATATAACTTCATAATGTACTGAGTTTCTTGCTTTTTATCTATTATCGTTTTTGTGGGGGAATATAAATGTATAAACTCTATCTGATAGTAATGACGTTTAACTTTGCGGATACTTCCGTAATAAATAGGCACATTTGCCCCCATAGAAAGCCAAGCTAAACCTGTAAAAAAAGGTGTCAAACGATTGAGAAAAGGTAACACACACTCTTTGTCTATTTCCAAAGGTCGTTGGTCAGATACAGAGCCTAGCAATACCTTCTGTTCTTTTTGTTTGAGTCTTCTTAGAACTGCTAAAGGTTGTTCAGAGGAATACATTGTACCCCCAAATTTAGTACGCATCTTATTAAGCAACTGCTCTACAGATTTATTACGAAGTGGCTTGTAAAAACCTATTGGATAAATTCTCTTATCCTTGAAATAAGCCCCAAACAACAAACATACCCATTCCCAATTGTTTTGATGGGATAGTGCAACGATTATGTTTTTATCTTGTTGGAGTATATCCTGCCATGCTTGATTTTCTTTGATTTGAAAATGCTTCAAAATATCTTTCTCAGACATTGAAAACCCCTTTATTGTTTCTACAATAATATCCGCTAAGTGCTTGTAAAAATTTTTTACAATAGCTTCGCGCTCACTACTGTCCAAGTTGGGAAAGGCATATTGAATATGTTCTCTTACAACTTTTTTGCGATATCTAACTATATAAAAAAGAAAAACGTATATTATAGCACTCATGCCGTCAAGTATTCTCCAAGGCAGATAACTCACAACATAAATACAAGGTACAAGCAAAATCTTAGTAGTTAAATCCATACAAACGCGTACAAAAGTAGAAAAAAGAATTTTTTACAAAACAATCCGTCATAGTTAATTTTTTCTGCTTCATTTTCAGATTGTTACAAATTTTTACAACTTTTTATCACAAAAATGCAACTTAACATTTTGTAATTAAAAAAACTTATTTTAATTTTGTAACGTGTTAAAACAAAAAATCAAATTCAAAAGTTAAACATTAATTGTTGAAGCGTATGAAAGCGTTCATTTTCAAAGGATTGGTTTGTGTTGCCTGCGTGGTACTCCAAGCTCAGACGTTTGATGCTGTGAAAAAAAGTGCCGAAGCAGGCGATCCAAATGCACAGTTAATTGTGGGAAATGCGTACTACTATGGTACGTATAACAACACAGATGTACTGCAAGATTTTACCCAAGCTGTATTTTGGTACACAAAAGCTGCTGAACAAGGAAATGTAAAAGCACAAATTCAGCTTGCTGACTGTTACCAAAAGGGTAATGGTGTGCCTGCTGATGCAGTTACTGCAGTAGCTTGGTTGAGTAAAGCCGCCTATAAGGGGGATAAGGATGCACAATTTGCATTAGCGAATGCGTATGCAAAAGGTCAAGGGGCAGCGCAGAATGATAGCACAGCGCTATACTGGTACAGTAAAGCAGCTGCACAGGACCACACTGAAGCTCAAATGACCGTTGCTGAAATGTACGAAAAAGGAAAAGGTACAAGACAGAGCTATGCTCAAGCAGCTTTTTGGTACCATAAGCTAGCAGAAAAAAATTATGCTCCTGCGCAAGTAAAATTAGGTACATACTATAAAGATGGTTTAGGCGTAAAAACAGATTACACACAAGCGATAGGCTGGCTAACTAAAGCTGCTAACCAAGGGAATACAGAGGCATTTGTTTTATTGGGAATGTGCTACGAAGCTCCAGGTTCGCATCAAGATTATAGTAAAGCTATACACTATTACGAAAGAGCAGCTGAAGCTAAAAATGCATCGGCTTTTTATCAATTAGGAAACTTTTATTACAGAGGTCTTACAGGTAACCCTGATTATAATAAGGCAGTAGATTATTACACCAAAGCAGCAGACGCAGGTGATTCCCGTGCATACATGATACTATCTGAAATGTACATGGAAGGTAAGGGAGTTACCAAAGATGAAGCCAAAGCGGTAGCTTGGGCTATCAAAGCGGCAGATAAAGGAGATTTAAATGCACAAAAAAAGGTAGCTGTCTATTACATGAAAGGACAAGGCGTATTGCAAGACTTTGCCAAAGCTGTGGATTATTATACGAAAGCAGCTAATCAAAACGATGCCGAATCACAATTTATGGTAGCAAGAGCCGCAGAAGAAGGTGTTGGCGACTTACAAGATTATGTCAAAGCAGCATTTTGGTATCAAAAAGCAGCTGAAAACAACTATGCACAAGCTCAAGTAAAACTCGGCAAGTGCTATGAACTTGGACAAGGAACTACCAAAGATCCCATTCAAGCAGTTCATTGGTACACAAAAGCCGCAAATCAAAACTATGCAGAAGGTCAATATGAGCTGGGAAGGTGCTATCAAGAAGGTATCGGTGTAACCAAAGATTATTCCCAAGCAGCAAATTGGTATGCCAAAGCAGTAGCTCAACAAAACACTAACGCCCAAGCAGCTTATGGCGTTTTACATGAAAAAGGTTGGGGCGTACCCCAGGACTATAACAAGGCATACACTCTATACTTTGAAGCCGCCAAGAAAGGGCATCCAATGGCACAAAATAATCTAGGCATGCTTTACGAAACAGGTAATGGTACAGAAAGAAACTTAGCTAAAGCTTTTGAATGGTATCAAAAATCTGCTGAACAAAACTACACAGAAGCAATGTATAACCTTGCCGCTTGCTATGAAGAAGGTAAAGGTGTAAGTAAAGACATGAGCAAAGCCGCTGATTGGTATGGCAAAGCCGCTCGTGCAGGATATGCCCCTGCGCAAGATAAATACGGTTTATGCTTAGCTGAAGGTAAAGGCGTAGAAAAAGATGAGAAAAAAGCTGTGGAATTTTTTACTATGGCTTCCGACCAAGATTATGCCCCTGCACAAGTTAATCTCGGAGATATGTATGCAAGTGGTAGAGGAGTAACCTTGGACTATGCAAAAGCACTTAATTATTACCTTAAAGCCGCAGATAAAAATAATCCACGAGGACAACTTCAAGCAGGTAAGTGCTATATCAACGGTCAAGGTACACGAGTAGATAGTGTCAGGGGCGTAGAACTCCTTATTAAAGCCGCCGACCAAAACATTACCGAAGCCCAATTCCATGTAGCTTATGCCTATGAACATGGTATGGGAGTTCCTAAAGACCAAAAGAAAGCAGTGTACTACTATAACCGCGCCGCAGAGCAAGGTTTTGCCAGAGCGCAGTATGCCATGGGGTACAACTATCTCAATGGTATAGGCGTAGATAAAAATCCACAAATAGCCGTTTCTTGGCTTAACAAAGCCGCTGAACAAGGTGAAATCTCTGCTCAAATTCTTTTGGCAAACTGCTACATGAACGGTATAGGTGTACCTGTCAACGAAGCACAAGCCGTACATTGGTATAGCAAAGCCGCTAATGCAGGTAACCCCGAAGCAGAGTATCAACTAGGTATGTGCTACAAGTTAGGCAAAGGTATAAAAAAGGACATGAATCAAGCCGCAGAATGGTTCCAAAAATCGGCTAATCAAGGCAATGCTGATGCGCAAGCCCAGTTAGGATTATGTTATTACAGGGGCGAAGGCGTTCCTCAAAACTACTCTAAAGCCATAGAACTCCTCCAAAAAGCCGCTGATAGTGATAACGTAGAAGCCCAATCCTGCTTAGGCGAAGCTTATACCTTAGGCTACGGAACAAAAATCAACCTTGAAAAAGGAACCAACTATCTTATTCGTGCCGCAGAAAAAGAAGATTATAAGGCACAGTACCTTCTTGGTATGATGTATCTCAATGTGGGATACTATTCAAAAACCAAGCAAAAGCAAGACAAGTCTAAGGCTAAAAAGTACCTTAGCATGGCACACACCAATCCTAACACGCCGACCGAAATCAAAATAGAAATTAAACGCTACTGGGATGATAACGGTCTGGCGAGAATACGCTAAACAATTAATGTTACGGGGGCTACATTAAGCTCCCGTTTTTTATTAGCATACCTGTTTTTTATGTAAAATGAAAAAAATATTCAGATTAAAAACTTTAACTTTTTGGGCGTGCCCTTGCCCACACTGCGCTGCGCTTGTGTGGGCAAGGTCGGCGTGCTTCGGGCTACGCTTTCGCTTCGGTGCTTCGCTGCGCTACGCACTGGGCTAACGCCCACCCTCCGCATGCCTCACGCAAAAAATTTAACCCCCTCATTTTCAACACGTTCGTTTTTTTTGAACTTGCTTTTCTCAAAACCAAAAACTATCTTTGTGCTGTTAAATTTCCAAAACTTATGAAAGATGTCAAATTACAATTACTCATTACTTTCATTGCTTTGAACTTGGCAGCCGGTTTTGGACAAAATACCGAAGCCCAAAGTAAGTTAGCCAAAGCTGACCGCTTGTTCTTTATAGAGAACAAAGGTCAGTGGCATAGCGATGTGTTGTACCTCTGCCGCATGGGCGGCTTGGAC
>JANWVW010000078.1 GCA_025056095.1 Bacteroidia bacterium | reverse complement strand
CTTATTTACTGTGTCTTTCAACAATGAAAAGACATTTATTTTTTCATACTGTACAAAAGTACAGTTTTTTTGTATCTACTATTAAGAACTTAAAAAATGTCACTCATATTGGTATAAGCCTACTTTTTCTATATATGAAATATGAAAGTCTTTTTCTAATTTTTAGGGATTAATTTTTTTAGCTTACCTTTTTGTGGGCGTTTCGCTTGCAATCATTCCCATAAGGTCGGTGTGCTGCGGGCTACATGCGAAATGCCCTGACCTTTGCGCAGCAAGGGGCACGCCCAAAAAAATAAAATTATCACACAATCTCGCATAGAATTCTATTCTGCTGCACTGTTTTATTTTCGTATTTTTGTTTGATGCTATGTAGGTATCTACTACTTTGGACTGTACTTTGGAACAGCCTACACGCACAGCAACATACCTACAATGGATGGACTATTATGCCCAAAGACACCATTTACGTGTGGGCAATATTCGCTCAAATTGACAATTTACCTAACTATGAAAATCCAAATTGGAAGGTAAATGAACTTCCCCCTTATTCAAAGTGGCTCTTAGATGAAGCACCTAACCAAAACAAAGCCCCTCATAACTATACACAATTTTTCAAAGAAATGAGCTTGGGGCGATTTTGTGTACTTGGAGAAAGCTATCCAGAGTTAGTTCGTGTGCATAAACCTGAAGATATCAATTCTTTTTATGAACTTAACGGAATAGTTATTGATAGCATCATAGCACGATTAAAAAAACCTAATCCGCCCACTATAAACTTTGACAAAATGGATATATGGAGCAACGGTAGTCCCTACTTACCTAAAAAGAAAGAAAAAGATGGAATTATTGATTTTGTTTTTTTTATCTATCGCAATGGGGAGCATACTAAGTTTGTAGGTTCGCAAGGCGGAGTAGTAAGCACATGCAGCCGAACTATATCAGGTAAACAGTTTGGAAATGGTTTTACTTTGGCAAATGGAATTTCTGAAACTTATCCGCGCATGCTTTTGACGCATGAATTTGGGCATAACTTGTTGGGCGATAATAGCTATCATAGTGCAGGGGGCGCACACAGTTGGAACGATGCTCGCGGCGAATATAATTTTCGATTTACTTCTACTTCAGGCTGGGGACTTTTAGGTGCCTTATGCAGCGACGTGTTCAACTGTATAAACGCTTGGGATAGGTGGCGATTGGGCTGGTTGGGAAATTTTTACGATATAGATAAAAGTAAAGGAACTCAAATTATCACACTGCGGGACTTTGTTACTACAGGGGATGCGCTGCGAATTAAATTGCCAAATATACCTGTCCAAAATGAAAATAATGTAGTAGAGGGCATACAAGACCAATATCTTTGGTTAGAAAATCATCAAAAAATAAGCGTTTTTGACCAAAAAAATTTTGAACCTCTGTACTGCAACGATATAGGAAATTTCAAATTTCCCGATAACCTTAAAAAAGGAATATACATTTTTCAACAAATTGGAAGAAACAGCTTAACCAATCCGCATGCGCAGCCTGTGGAAGATCATATTCGTTTTTTATCCGCCGAAGGTAATTTTGACTATGAACTAGGAAATATTCGTAGATTTTGCTACGGTCAAGAGCCCCATGTGCTTATTCCTGCTTTACCTAATCCTCTGACAGGATTCAACGATTTTGACAAACAAAAACATGAAATTGGCGGAGTTTTGAAATTATGCCCTGTGTATATTAAGCAGGTCAATGGAATTGATACCGTAATATGGTCCCAACGCGGTGATGAACTAGATGCATGGCAAAAAGGAGATAGAATAAGTATGGATACAAACCCTAGTACAGCAAGTTTTGCAAGATATTACCTGCCTTATCCTAAAAATCCTCAAAGGAATTACATTTATCTCAATGGTTTAGCTATCAGAATAATAGACCAAAACTCAAATGGAGATATTACACTTGAAGTTCGTTTTGATGATTTTGATATCCGAAATAATGTTCGCTGGTGTGGTAAAATTGTATCTACGGAACAAATTCACCTTTTACCTCGCAGAACTATTTTGTTAGACAAAGGCAAAAGCGCACTTTGTGGCGTTAAACTGAAAGAAAGCGGAGATTACGCCCCACTAACTGAACTACATTTGAATGCAGGTTCAATCACTGTATTAGAAAAAAACAGTAAAATTTTACTTCAAAATCAATCTACTTTGTACATTCACTCAGGTGCAAAACTTATTATCCATAAAGGTAAAATTGTAGCAAATGATCAAAGCCGTATCATAGTTGAGGAAGGCGCAGAAATAATTGTTAACAAAGAACAAAAACTTATTTCGGGGATAGTACAAAAAATAGAATGAAAGTTTGACAACAATTTTACTCTATAATATCCATATCTTTTCCATCCAAGTGGTAAGCACCCAAAGCATTTGCGTATGCGCCGTGTTGCACAAAAACTAATTCTTTTTGCATAAAATCTTGATATTGTAAAAGCAAGGACTTTAATGGGCTGTCATTTTCTATGTTAGAACCAATACAAACCACTTGCTTGAAACCTGAAAATTCAGGAACAAGATCTATCAGTATAATATCTCGGATAGCACCGATGGCAATCATATTCAAAAAACCGATTTGGATGTCGGATTTTGGGGTATCTGGTTGTGCTTTGGCTAAATGAGCTACTAATAAATTCCCTTCTGGCTTAGATGCCGTTTCGGCAATTTTATCTTTCAATAGAAGCTCTACATTTTCTAATTTTCCTTCTTTGGCTATATTCAAAAAATCTGTAAAATGAGCATAGCCCAAAAATTTACTCATTCCGTACAAAAAACCTCCTGCAAGTGCATTGCCCAATGGAAATTTACGTACGCTTGCCCCGCGTACACGCGTATAGGAAGTCCCCGTGCCAATGGAAACCAGCAAATAATCTTGAACATGAGATTTACCTTGCTGCGCTAGCAAATAATTCACACCTGCCACTTGATTGAGCAACTCTGCCATAATGGCATCACCTTTTCTCTTTCGCAGCTCAAAACCATTGATTAAAGGTAAATGGTTTAGCCCAATACCTGTAATGTGCAGCTGCGTAATTCGTTTTTTTTGTAACTTACGTAACAAAACGTCCAAAGGCTGATGAGCTGTACTGTCAAACTGCCATTGACCATCCTCTTGCCAAACTGCTTTGATTAGTGTGCTTCCTACGTCAAAACCTGCTTTCATACTTCCAACACATTAAGAACATATTTACGCAAAGTTTGTGCCTATATGAAATTGTGTCATAAACGGAGATTGGTTATCTTGTTCGTCAATAGAACCAAATACAAAACCACAAATAACTTTGGGATAAAAATAGGTTGATTTCATAGGCATAATTTGTCCTGATTCACAAACTTGTTGCATTTGTTCTTTTGACACGCTATTCATGATGAAGGCAATATTAGCTTCGCCAAAATGAATTTTTTGTGCTACTACTTTCTCATCTCGCAAAAAAGAAAGATTTTGCCAAGATCGCTGCGATTCAATGTCTATTCCCATAATGTTCTCAAAAATACCGTAGTGCAGCAAAGTGTAATCCAAATTTTTCAGTACGCTATTCATTTTTTGAGGTATAATTCGTTCTATATCCACTTTTAGCCGAGCAATGTACTTTGCTTGTGCAGTGATTATCCCAAAGGTATGTTTTTGACCTTGTATTTGCCAAGAGAGTAAAGATGAGTTGTCTACTTTCTGCAAGTTAAAATAAGGTTCAATTTGTTGTAATAAAGCTTTTTCATCTACATTCCTAAGCAGTCTATGAGTAGGGAGTATTCGTATGCCTTCGCTTTCCAAAGCAGTAAAGTACATTAAATGATAGTTATAGCCTTCTTTGCCTGTATGGTATGGATTATTCTTTTTTTGCTGAATGTAGTACCGCATGGAACTCTCATATCTGTGATGCCCATCAGCTAAATAGATATTTTTATTTTTAAGGTGATTCATGATGAAAATAATATCCTTAGCATCTTGGATAATAGCCATTCTATCTTCTACACCTTGATAATCCACGTAGCGATAAATAGGATTTTGCATGTACTTATCTAACAAAGGTTCTAATGTATGTTGGGGATCTGAATATAAGCCATGAGTAGGGCTAACGTTCATTTGGGTGTAGTGCAGTACTTCTGTTCGTTCTATAACAGAGTCAAGTAGAGTATTTTCATGAGGTAGTACTGTTTTTTCAATGTCGTTAAGTTGTAAGTTGGCGATAAAGCCTTTTCGTACATGTATTTTGCCTTGCAAAGAAAAATATTGATAATACACGTAAATTGAAGGCAATACATCTTTCAAAATAATTTTATCTCTTTTCCATTGATAGATGATAGACTGTAAATCTTGGGGAGTAGTACGAGGTACAGAGATATGGATAGAATTATAGGGACTAATTTCGTAAAGTTGTTTTCTTTGTGCGGGTGTGATAACATCAAAAAGTGGGGAGCAAAGTTTATTTAGGTTACCAAGTTGGGCAGTATTATACCGCCAAGCGTGCAAAGGATAGATATTTACCATTGAAAAACAAAATAAATAAAAAGAAACTTTGTTTTAGTACTTTTTTGGGCGTGCCCCTTGCTGACGCAAGGGTCGGGGCATTCCGCACTGCGCTTCGCTTCGGTACTTCGCTAACGCTTCGTACTGCCTAACGGCATGCTCCATGCCCCTCACGCAGATGACCTGTGCAATCATGTCTTTACCTTGTTTAAGCTTGAAGTACAATCACTTACAAGCTAAAACTTTGCATAATACACAGAGAAACGATGGTTTCAGAGATCCCTTGCGTGAGGCATGCGAAGGGCGTGCGTCAGCACGGTGCGCAGCGAAGCGTAGCACCGAAGCGATAGCGTAGCCCAAAGCACGCCGACCTTGTGGGCATGAGCGCAGCGAAACGCCCACAAGGGCACGCCCAAAAAAATAAAAAACTTAAACATAACTTAGCAAACCCCTACATAATGTTTAGTCAATAGACTTGAAAAGTCAGCATGTTTGATACAGACTTTTTACTGCTATCCGTTCTAAAACTTAGGTTCAGAAAATTTGTACTTTTGTCTATGATTTGGCGAACACACCTACTTTTTGTATTCTTTTTTTGCATTACAATAGCCCACACATATTGTCAAACCTACACTATTTACGGAACTATCCGAGATAGTGTTAGCAAAGAAGTTATTCCTTACGCAGCAGTACAAATAAAAGGTACTACCATAGGTACAAGCAGCAATGTAAAAGGCGAATACGTGCTCAATACACAGCAAAACGTAGTTACCTTGCAGTTCATTTTTATGGGTTACCGAACTCAAGAAATTACTTTATCGCTCAAATCTCCAAGAACAGAGTGTAATGTATTCCTTAATCCAAATGTAATTGAGATGAAAGAAGTTGTAGTAAACGCCAAAGATAATCCCGCTATTCGGATTATCAAAAAAGCCATAGAACATAAGTCAAAGAATAATGCTAAAATTGACCGTTGGCAGGCGAGTTCATACTCTAAGGTATTCATAGAGCTGGATAGTCTATCTGCAAGGATGATAGCTGCCATACAAAAACCTGAAACTAAGTCAGAAAGGAACAAAAATAAAGATAACAAAACCGTGTATTTAGATAAGAAAAGGGACTTAAATGCCTTTGTATTAGAAAATATCTCCACTACATATTTTGAAAAGCCGAATAAATACAAAGAAATTGTGCATGCCACTAAGGTAAGCGGAAGCAAAGAGTCTTTTAGTATGCTCCCTTCATTTGATTTGCTACAAACAAATTTTTATCAGAACAATGTAGAAGTGATAGGATTGAGTTTGGTTAGCCCAATTGCAGATGGGGCTTTGTGGTATTACAACTACGAGCTAGAGGGTTCTTTTTATCAAAATGGGCGCAAAATGTACAAAATTAACTTTGAACCGATTACTAACACAGGACCTACTTTCAAAGGTACAGTTTTCATTGATGCAGACACGTATGCTTTACAGTACATAGATGTAGTCAATCCTGGAGTTATCAACGTCAATTTTGTAACGGGTTTTCATGTTCGTCAGCAATATACTTTGGTAGATAGTTTGTGGCTAGTTTCGGAAAGCATATCCGATTTTGATTTTGACATTAGCTTAGGAATTCTGACTGTAAAGGGGCGTGCGAATAGCTTAGCACGGTTCAAGGACTATCAATTTCCTGCTCAAATGCAAAAGCGCTTTTTTAACAATGAATTGATGCGATTTGAGAAAGAATCTATGAATAAAGACAGTGTATATTGGCAAAAAAATAGACAAGTAGAGCTTGCTGATATAGAACGCAAAGCATATAAAAAGGCGGATTCTATTCAGAAAGTACAAGATTCTTTATCGCGCTCTCCCGATAGCTTAAAATATAAAAATAAGCGTTTTTCTATATCCGCAGGTGGGTCGGAAGGTACATCAGAACAGGGAATTCAAACTAACCTAAATCCTTTGGTTATTCATTTTAAGTATGGAAGCATAGGGTTAGATTTAGAAAATACGGACTTTAACGCAGTAGAAGGCTATTCTATGGGATTGTTTTGGCGTACAAGTGAAAGCTTTTCAAAAAAACTTAATTTGAGTGCTTTCTCTCGTTGGGGGTTTGCCGATGAAAAAGCTAAATGGAACATTAAAGCAGAGTACAGCCTTTCTAAAAAGTATCGGCTAAAAATGTATGCCCAGCATCGTTTTGATTGTGTAATGATAGGTAATGAGAAAATGATGAATAAAAACATCAACGCACTTTATTCTATGATTGCTAAACTCAACTATGCTAAATACAACTATGTTTTTGACTATCAATGGGGAATTTCTACTCGCTTTCCAAATGGTATCAAGGGCAAAATAGAAATGAATTATCAATCTTTTCATAATGCAGTCAATAATACTGAATATGGATGGGTGAGGAATAGAAATTATATGCCCAATTTAGCCATACCTGAATTTGAACAATGTGTGCTACATACTCAATGGCAATTAGTTTTTGCACAACCTTATATTACTTCTCCTAAAGGTCGTATCAATGTAGGTGAGTCTAAATATCCTAAAATACGCGTGAATTTTTGGTATGCTATTCCCAAAGTTATTCGCAGTAATGTAGAATATGCTCATACTCAGGTTCAGATTTTAGACGAAGTTAACCTCAAACGTTGGGGAAAAGGAACTTGGAAAGTTACCGCAGGTAAGATTATAGGTAATCACTTACCTTATCCTCTTTTAATGATATTCAGCGGTAACCAAACTATTGCATACAACGAACATTTTAATGTTATGCGTTACTACGAATTTATAGCAGATGAATATGCTACCTTTTACTATGACCACGATTTTGGGGGATTATTTTTTAACCGTATTCCTTGGATTAACCGGTATAAGCTTCGGAACGTAGCAGGGTTTAGGATAGTTTCGGGCAGTGTTCAAATGCAACATCTGCAAAAAGCTATGGGCAGAGATGTTTATTTTGACCAAACTCAATTTTTACCTATCCAAAGCCCATTTAGAGAACCTTACATGGAAGCAGGAGTGGGTATTACAAATTTGTTCAAAGTGCTGCGCATAGATATGTGGTGGCGATTAAACTATCACCAGCCTAATACGAGAAATTGGAATATCTGCGGTACACTAACGTTTAAGCTATAAGATGAAATTTATCTATGCACTCAAAGGTAGCTGAATATGCACTTCGGTTCTACCAGGTTCTGATGCAATATCAATTTTTCCATTGTATTTTTCTATTATTTTTTTACATAGATATAAGCCTAATCCTACACCTGAACCATCTATTTTTGTAGTAAAGAAGGGTTCAAATACACGAGGTAAAATATCTGCGGGAATTCCGTGCCCTGTGTCTGTAAAAATGATATTGAGAATTTTATCCTGTTCAAAAACGCGGATAGTTAATTTACCTTTGTTTTCCATAGCTTGAATAGCGTTGAATATTACATGCGTCCATACTTGTTTGATGGCTTCGGGATCAGCCGAGTAGATAGGGTTTATTTCATACTGCTTTTCTACTTCTATACCTTGTTTTAGATAATTGTTGTAAATAGCAAGCACTTCATCAATACTTTGAGTTATAGAAAAGGTTTGAGGTGTAGATTGAATTTCTTCGCCAATAAATAATTTAAGCGCAGATACAACTTTTTTAGTTTTATCGCTGGCTAATTCTATGGTATCTGTGTTAGCCTTTATGCTGCCGATATGTTTAGCTAATTCTAATACTTGAAGATTGTAGCCATTTTGGAATACAGGAATAAGGTCATCTACGGGGGGAATGATGCCCATTTTAACTAATTCATCAGCTAGCTTACTTGAATTATCTATACCTGCACTTTGAAAAGTTTCTTCAATGCTTTTACGATATTGGCGCGCTTCGCGAGTAGAGAGTTGCGTAGCATTAGCTTGTAAAATACGGTTCAAAAGGGGTTGAATATGGGATAAGTTCTGTGTAGAGAGCTCAGGTAATTTTTCTACTAAGTGGTGTAAAGACTGTTGAGAGAGTTGGACAGCAGATTTGACCGCACCTATGGGGGTATTGATTTCATGCGCAACATTTTTGACTAATTTACCCATAGCAGCCATTTTTTCGGCGAGAATGAGTTTTTCTTGGGCTTCTTGTAAGTCTTTGTAAGCCTGAGCAAGTTCATTTTTTTGTTGTGTAATTTGTTCATTTTGACGGGTAATTTCCGCATTTTTTTGAGCAAGTATCCGTGCGGTTCTTTGCTTGTTACGGTATCCAATAGCAATTAAAATTACTACTAATATAGACAGGGCTATTACGGCAATTAAGTACATTCCTATCTGCCTTAGTCTTTTAGCCTCCAATTCTTTGAGCTGCTTTTGGGCTTCTAATAGCTTCTTTTCACTTTCTAATTGAGTAATTTCCCCTTGCTGAGCTTGAATAACGTTCTCTTTTTGAGCAATTTCCTCATCTTTTTGTTTTGTAATTTCTTCATATTGACTTTTGAGCAAAGCTAACTTCAAAGCAGTTTCTCTACTTTGAGCTTCTTGGTGGATAGCGTTATACTTTTCGTAGCACTGCTTAGATTTTTGTTCATCACCTGCTTTTTCGTACATTTTATGCATTCTAAAATAAACGTCGGCTATTAAGCTAGGTTTTTTAGTTAAGTTGGCATACTGTAAAGCTTGATTGTATGCATTTTCAGCAAGTTTATATTTTTTGTCATCTTTATAGGCATCGCCAATGTTTGCATGGACAAGAGTAAGCTGTTCTTTGTCAGTATTTCCTTTTTGAGCTAAGGTAAAGTATTCGATAGCTTTTTTGGAATTCCTCTGTTTTAGATAAGCTACGCCAATTGCGTTATAAGCTTGATACAAAGCTGCGTTTTCGCCTGCATTTTGATAGTTAGTGATAGCTTTGTTGTAATAGTTGATAGCATCTTTGAGATTTCCCCTATCCGCAGAGCAATTGCCCATAGCAATATTCAAGTCGCCTGTGAGTTTAGGATTATTAGTTTTTTCAATATACTTGGCTGCTTTTTCATATTTAGACACAGCTTTTTTATACTCTTTTTGATCTTCGTAAGACTTGCCTATTAGGTAGTAAATTTGCCCCGTAAGTAAAGGTTCTTCATTTTTATCTAAGGCTTTTAGACCTTTTTCGTAATAGTCTATTGCTTTTTCATAGTTACCTACGCTAGCTTGTACCTTGCCTACCACTGCGTAGCTTTGTGCAATTGGAAGCGGATTACTTAGTTTTTTGGCTATTTCAAGACTCTGCATAGCATATTGCAGGGCTAATTCGGGGTTAGTTTCTACATTATTTTTAGCCAACTGGTGTAGAATTTCTATCTTTTCAGCATCAGATGCAGTTTTTAGCTTGTTTTCCAAAGCAGTTTGAGCAAAACCAATGTAGTAAAAAATAGTCCCCAAAGCAAATAGGTAAGCCAGCTTATACATATTACGAATATAGGACTTTTTGAAAAAATAAGAAACGAAATACGGAGATTACCTTGTATTTATTTGATATTCAGCGGTAAAAAATTAAAATTGTATATTGCACGGCTAAACGTGCATGCTTAGCAGTATTCAGATTTATCAAATTATCAGGTTTAGTAGTACGCTGTTGGTTTTTTGGGTATTTAGCCGCACTTTTTCTATTACCGAAGTAGGATTTATTGAAAAGAACCTTCTTATTGCAAATGTATGTACTTTTTTTTGGCTGCAAGCCGTACAAACGCACTTCCTCAAAAAACAAACTTACAGTTATGATGAGTATGCAAGTTTCATTTTATTAACTTCGTTATCTATTGGTATCATCTTATTGGTGTACAGCTTTTGGCATAAAGTCTACTTATTTTCAGCCTTGTACATATTTTTTTATCCTTTTGGGACATTGATAGAAATGTACTGGATTGCCCAACAGCAAAGTAAATCTTTGATATATTACAGTGTTATATTTTATGGACTATGGATAGTACTTATGATAGCTACAACCTACTTTTTTCGTTCTTTGTGGATCACTTATAGTGTGTGGATAGCAAGCTTGTTTTTAAGAAGCATATTTTGTTTGGTACGCGTATCTTTTCGTTTGAGGTTTTTGAGTTTTGATTTTTTGAAAAGTTTGTCTTGGTTGATGCTCACTTTTGCCATAGGGGGAAGTGCGGAATACATAGATGGCTTTTTGATTGACTTTTTATTTGGCAAAGAAGTGTTAGCTCAATTTAGGTATGGGGCAAGAGAACTGCCTATTTTTGTCATATTAGCTAATGGAATTTCCTTGTGGGCAACCCAGCAAGTGGCTCTTTCTACGGATAGCCATTTTGAACAAACTTTACTTGCTATTAAGAAAAAAAGTACAAAATACTTAGTTGTAGGGACGTTTATTAGCGTGCTGCTTATTTGTGTGTCCAGACCTTTGTACATATATGTATATGGAGCGCAGTATTTGGCGAGTAGTATTGTATTTGATATCATGTTAGTGATAGTAGTAAGCCGTTTTATTTTTTCAAATAGTGTGCTTTTAGGATTGAGTTTAGACAAGGTGCAATTAGTTATTACCTCTGTAGAGTTAGTTTTGAATGTGGTTTTATCTGTTGTGTTAGCGCGATTTTGGGGAATGTACGGCGTAGCCATAGCTACGGTTATAGCGTACTTATTAGAAAAAGTTCTATTAGCTGTGTATTTGCAGCGGAAAAAGAATGTAGCCTTTTGGAAATATGCGTCAATTTCAACGATTATGTTGAGCTATATCTTATTGGTAGGGACTTTGGTAGTCAAATACAGTTTTATCGTTTGAATACTTCAACTTATATCAATAGGGCATGTAATTCGGATGTATTGATTTGTTTAAGTAATTTGATTTTTTGGGCGTGCCCCTTGCTAACGCAAGGGTCGGGGCATTCCGCACTACGCTTTCGCTTCGGTACTTCGCTGCGCTTCGTACTGCCCTAACGGGCATGCTCCATGCCCCTCACGCAGATAACATAAGCAATTATGTCTTTACCTTGTTTAAGTTTGAAGTACAAG
>JANWVW010000077.1:11198-11484 GCA_025056095.1 Bacteroidia bacterium | reverse complement strand
GCTTGTATAATTGCGGTAGTACCTGCTTCTATAGCTTGATAGTAATGATTACTCCTTAAAGCAGGTTTGATGTTATTTTCAATAATTTGCTTTGCGGTAATATCAGGCAAAGCGCCTTCTAGTCCATAGCCTACTTCTATTCTTATTTTGCGTTCGTTGACAAAAATAGCTAACAAAACACCATTATTTTTATCTTTTTGTCCAATTTCCCATTTACGAGCTACTTCATGGGTAAATTCCTCTATGGCTTTGCCCTGTAAAGAAGGATAAATAAGCACAAAAATTT
>JANWVW010000077.1:0-11188 GCA_025056095.1 Bacteroidia bacterium | reverse complement strand
TTGATTTGAGGTCTGCTCCTCAAAATGAGTTAATTTTTCTTCTAGTTGTTGTTTCTCAGCTGCATGAAGTACACCAACAAAGTCATTGATATATCCTGTGGGCTTTTCAGGAATTTGTGCTTTAAGCGCAGTGAATAACAAACTCAAACAAATAACTAGAAAACCACACTTATTTAGTTTCATTTTTCTTTGATTTGTTTTTACGTTTGAATACTTGGCTAAGTTTGCTGGTAGTTTTAGCAACATTATTAACTTGGTAAGCAGAGAACTTGATAGCATCTCCGGCTACGTTTACTCCAAGTGCAATGGCATTTTTAGGTGTGTTAGCAATATCCTGGAATAGTTTTTCTACGTCTTTTTTGAGCATTTGTCTGCTTTGGTATCCTCTGATGCGGGCAATTTCGGCTTCCTCGTAGCTGTTTCTGTGTAAAAAAGACCATAGCTCTGAAGGTTTATCAAAGGATTGTCTGTAAAATAGACCTACACCTTGAATGTTACTGTTTCCTGAGAAGCTGTTAAAGTTATCTACGCGATTGAAAAACTCTATGTTAAAGCGGTCAAGGTTATCCAAACGCACGCGCAAAGTAAGATTTCCTGCGATGATACGATTAGAAGTGGGGTCATTAGGATTAAAAAGCGTTCCTGTTCGTTCCAAACGAATGCGATTGCTAAAAAAGTTTTTTCCTAAGGTAATATCAGCATCTCTAAGCAGTTTTTGATGCCCTAGTGCAATACGTATATCCATTTCAGGAGTAAGTTGAGAGAGCCACAAGCTAAGTTCGTTAGAAAGCAGTTCGATTCCTGTGCTAGCGGCTACAAAGGAAGGATCAACGTTACTGTTAGCAGTTGGGGGAGCATCAGAAGGCGTAACAAAACGATTCAAAACCAATAAGCTGAATACTTGTTGATTACGCTCTTGCTCGTTCAAGTTCCATTGTGCTTTTAAGCGATTTAGGCGAACAGATAGTTCAGAGGTGTTTCCTGCATCTAGCCCAGGGAATTCAATGTCTGTTCTAAATATAGGTGCAGATAAGTTTCCTGTCATATTCATAATAACAGCTACGGGTAGCAAGCGGTTAAAGTTAGTTGCTTCTGATGTACCGATATTTAAATCTTTGGCTGGGGCGCGTGTGTAATAAGCTGCACTTAAATTGAGCTTGGCGGCTACGGGGTCCCCATCCCAAGTAATAGTACCTCCTTTCTGTAATATAAACCGCTTTTTGATAATATTTTCCGCAGTAAATAAGTAATTTCCATCTATTACCTCAACATTGCCATTCATTTCAAATGTCTCATCTATACTGTTAATAGTCATGCGAACTTCACCTTTGGTACGAGCATCAATCACATCGCCTGTTCTTTCATCAAAAATAATTCTGAATCGGTTAGTGTTTTCACGTAGCTTAAATAGCACGTCCATTTCAATACCACTTAAATCTGCTTTTATTGTCTTTTTTAAGTCCGTACTATCTTTTACAAAATAGATATAGCTTTTTTCCGATACTTCTCCGCTGCTGCCCAAAGGTAGATTGATAACAGTTTGAGTTTTGTCATTGTCTATACTCAAATTTCCTGTGTTATACGTACCTACGTCTGTGCTTAATTCACCTGATATTTTGATATGATCTAAATTGCCCCTTACTCGCAGACAACGAGTAGTGTCTAGAGTAGATATAAAAGCCCTACCGTAGTATAGGGAATTATCTTTGAGGGTAGTATTGAGCGCTAAAAATTTATCCATGATAATTCGGTTGATATTGAGATACATATCATTGAAACCTTCATGGTAAATTACTCCTGATATTTTAGCCGTGCCACCTAAGCTGTTTGTCTGAGGTAAATTTTCTTTGCTTACGCTTCTTTTTATTTCGTTCAAATCTTTGCGAAACTGCCGGGCTAATCGTGCATTGCTATATTTGCTTGACTTATACACACTGTCTAACTTATCAAAATATACCATGGACTTTTCACTGGTATAGCCATTGTACTCTAAGTCTTGCTTAATTTGACTAAGTATTTCATTCTGTTCGGGAAATATTTCTTGACCTTGTTTTTGAAGCTGAACAATCTTTTGGCTGATAAGGTTAATTTTTTCTTTATTTTCTCGCAAAAGCTCACAGTCTTGTAGAACTAAATTATTAAACAGAATTTCATCATGTCTGCCAACATGTCTGAAAGTAATTATAGGGTAAGGAATAGTAGCTAATCTTTGTCTATCTGCGCTAAGCTGATAGTATGTATTTGTGTATTTTACTCTAAAACGCAAATTATGTAGCCCAATAGTCCCTAGTAGAGTAGGGGAATCAGATGCTCCTGTTACGCTTAATTTTCCTGTAATGAAGCTTTTTTGCGAAATGCTGTCTATTTCTCCTGCTAAAAAGGGTTCAAATTTTTTGAGATATAAAGTATCTATGACTAAGTGTAAGTCAAAAAATTTGTCTTTTTGAGCTAAGTTAATACGACTTTCTTTTTCCTTATGACCTACTTTGGGCTGATAAAGTACCATTCTATAACCTACTTTTTTACCTTGTGCGTCATAGTGTGGTTCAAGTAAGTGGAATTTTTTAAGAGTTAGCGTTTGAGTTTTATTGTCAAATACTTGATACAAGTCAATTGTACCTACTTCTAAATTTGAAATGCTGAAATCTCTTATTTTACCATTAGCAGCTATTTTGAGTGAATCGCTTAAAGCATAAATTATATCAGTACCTAGCTCTGCTTTACCTTTCATATTCAAACCTTTGATTTGTAACACCTTAGCTAGTTCGGCTAGGTCTAGCTGAGTAGTATATATGCTTAGCATATCCTTGGGGTCTTTGCTGATAGTGCCCTCTACTTGTAGTTTCTGGTCTAAGTTCTGCAAAGTAAAGTCCTCTATTTTGTAGAAATTATCTCGTAAAGAAATACGATTATTGTCAGACACTTTCCAAACAATAGTGGTATCTTTAATAATTTCCTTGCCCTCTGCATTAGTTAAATATTCATGCCCGTGTAGGAGAATAGTAGAATTTTTTAACGAAGCTAATAGGGTATTTTTCAAAAATCGCCCTTTACCATTAAGCTTAATCTCATGTTGAGTAGGTAAGTGTTTTAGTCCTGTCCGGAACGTAAATAGGGTATCTAACCAAACTCCACTAAAATTGATATTTTTCAAGTGGACAGAGGTGTCTTTTCCGATAATGCAATTGTCTAAGGATAGACTTGTCATTCCTACTGCGTGATATACGTTTTTAGGCTTAGATATATCAAGATCAAATTTGAGCTTATTCAGGTGTATGTTGTCGTAAACAATACTATCCGAACTAAACTCTTCAAGGTCAAAAGCAAAATTTTCATCTACTTTTATTCGCCCTTTAAGAGTAGTATTTTCTGCCATATCTAAGGATATAGTGGGATCAATAAAATGAAGTAAAGGTTTAGCTTTGCGTATTTGAATTTCATAAACAAGGTTTTCTTTGACCTTAGAGGTATCAATTCCTGCCCCAGGACGGCTTTTGTAGGTAGTATCTAACTTATGTTTGAAATATTCTGTAAATTGTTCTACCATACTACCTATTTCTGTAGCCAATTCAGAGAGAATGTAATTTCCTTTTATTGATACAGATGCAAAAGGAGTGTATAAGTTCAAATCCCTTTCTGTGGTAGTTGAATCTATTTTTTTGTAATCCAAAGTAAGATGACTTTTACCATCAAAAACAAGCTTTCTTTTATGCTGTTCTAATGTAGTGTTATTCAGGTAAAGGTTGGTTTTAAGATTGTGCTCATCATCTCCTTGTCCTTGCAAAACAAAATCAGTAGTAACGTAAAAAGGATCAGGTGTGGCTTTGAAACGTTTGAGATCTAATTTTTGTACATGTCCTTTAAGGTCGTATATGGGTAAAGTATCTTTTCGCTTATCTATCCAGCCTTTGGCATATATTCCCCAAGTAGAATCTTGAATACTTAGTTCGCCCTTATAGGTAGGTCCATCCATTTTAAATGCAGTTTTGACATTTACCAAGCCAAAACCTAATACATTTACTTGGCTAACTAGTGTATTGACCTCTAACTGCATGCTTTTAGGGTCAAAACCTTTACCTTTTAATTCGGTTTCTAGGTCAATTTGGTTAATTTGGGAGGAGTCTAATTGCAGAATTTTAGATAGATTAAAATCTTTGAGTGCAATTTTGCCCGAGTATTCATTCGTGTTAATGTTATAGTGCAGGTCAGGTTTGATTATACCTTGCGGAGTAGCAATGCTTCCCTTAGTAACAAAATTATGATAAAAACCTGTGTATTTAACATCTAAACGGGTTATACCTATTCGCTTTATTTCTGGAGGTAAATCTTTGGCAACAGAGGGCATCATGAGATTAAAATCGTTGTAAGCTACGTAAGTAGAGTCTAGTTGAACGTCAAAAATGGTATTTTCTATATCTGGCAGTCCATTTACGCGCCCACGCAAATGAATTTGAGTATTATTTCCGTATTCAATATCCATTCTGCGAATGTTGAGTTTGTTCAGCTTGCCATCTATGCGAGTAGAAATTTTAACAGGTCCTTTTAGGTCGTGATACTCTTCGGCAAACATTGCAATATCATCTAATTCATAAATGCTTGGATACAAGTCTAATGTAACTTTATTGTCAAAGTTGCCAATATCATTCAAATTTTTGTATTGAATAGATGCACTGAGATGTATATCAGAGCGGTTAGTTATTAAGCGTAAGCGGTTAGCTTTCATTAAAGTGTCGGACATTTCAAAACCTGTGGAAAGATGTTTAATATGCGTGCCTGAAGTTTTATCGTAAGCTGAAAGGTTACAGATATTAGCTTTAAGCGTGCCTTTTTCATCTATTGCAAAGGAAAAATCCACGTCTGCATTTTGAAGGTTGAGATTATCAAAAGCAAGATAAACAGGTATAGGAGGGTGTTTAAGAGTAGTAGAATCGGCGTACAAAAAGCGTAGGTTGCGTATTTTGGCATCAGTAAAAACAAGCGCCCAAGCTGAACTTGAATTTTTAGAACTTGTATCGGTACTAGCGAAAGCATCAAGTATGTATTGGTAATTCCATGTTGAGTCTTTTAGTCTTCGGTAGATATGTATAGTAGGGGAAATAATTTCAGAGTGGCGTACAAAAATGCGTTGCTGAACCAAGTTCAGACCAATATCCGAGAGTTCAACCTTTTGTACTGCAAAAAGAGTGTCTCTTTGTCTGTCTAATACCTGTACATTTTCCAACAAAATTTTATCAAACAAAATAATACGTACACGCCCTATGCAGACAGGTGTGCCTAATTTATGAGAAAGGTACTCCGCACCAATACGAGCAAACACATTTTGAACATGTTCAGTTTGTATAGCGCCTAACATAAAAAGCAGGAATACCGTTGTTATGACGGTTCCGTGCTTTATCCCCCAAAATACGCGCTTATACACAAGATTAAAACGAAAAAAGGATAAGCAAAGTTAAGAAAAATACGGTGAAATGATTTAAAATTTTACAAGCAAATAAACTCTCACGCATTAAATAGGTAGAGCTTGGATTTAATCTTTTTGAAGCTTTTTCATCTGTACGCAAGTTTGAGTATGAGGTACAATCATTAGTCGTTCCTTTTGTATCAGTGGGCAGGTATCGCATAGCATTTTAGGTTCATCTTTGCAATCTTTATTTATGCCATAGGTACCTTTTTCAATCCGTTTGAGTGCTGCTTCTAAATGGCTGATAAACTTGGCTTGGCGAGATACAATTAAATTTGCTTTTTCTTTTTCCATAGCATCGCTGCCCACATCAGCAATATGGGCAGAATAGGGCGTTCCGTCGGAAGCTGAATCTAATTCTCGGGATAAAATCTCCTGATAAATCTTGAGCTCTTCGCGAGCAGAGTCTAACTTACGCAAGATAATTTTTTTGAATACTTCTAACTCTTCACGAGAGTAACAAGTTTTTCTTTCACTCATAGGCTAATTGAATTAAATAGTTTAACATTATTTTACTTGTAAGGTTTGGGTGGATCTTTTTCAGGCAAAGGGATGCTTCCTGGCACACCAATTAAAGGAAATTCTTTTCGCAAAGGATAATACGTAAAGTCCTCAGGTAGAAACATTCGACGTAGGTCAGGATGGTTATCAAAAATAATTCCCATCATATCGTAGGCTTCTCTTTCATACCAGTTTGCAGACTTCCAAATTTCTGTTAAACTTGGTACATGAGGATTATCCTCATCTACTCGTACTTTTACTCTTATACGTATCCCTTGACTGTATGAAACTAAGTTATAGGCAATTTCAAATCGTTCCTCTTCTGTTAATCTATCTACGGCTGTGATATCAATCAAACCTTCGAAATGGAATTCTTCTTTAAGTGCCTTCATAAAAAAGAGTAAATCTTTTACTGCGATTAAAAAGTTGTGTTCACCTGCGTAGGTAGTGTAAGCTAAAATATAAGCGGCGTACTTTTCTTTTATGTTTTCTATGATTGGGTTCATGGTGCTAATATAGGTAAAAAATTTTGTTTCAAATAATCAAGATTACAAAAATTCTGTAAAACATTTTAAGTAGCACATGCGGTTTGAGGTAATTGCTTTTATGTGTTTTGAGTGGTTTTATGTTTGATCTAAAATGACTTACTTAATTTTTTGGGCGTGCCCCTTGCTGACGCAAGGGTCGGGGCATTCCGCACATAGCCCGTAGCACGCCGACCTTGTGGGCATGAGCGCCAGCGAAATGCCCACAAGGGCACGCCCAAAAGATCATAAAAAATCAAAATCAAATCACTTTTCAAAGGAATCCCGATACGCAGGTAATGTAATGTAAAAAGTTGTACCTATGTTCACTTGGCTTTGAACAGATATACTACCTCCCGCATTCTCTATGGCTCTTTTGCTAATAGCCAAACCTAATCCCGTACCTGAACTTTTTGTGGTAAAATTCGGTTCAAAAATATGCTCTAAATGCTCTGGATCTATACCACAACCTGTGTCCTTAATCGTAACTTGAATTAAATTCTCTTTGCTTTCCAAAGAAATGGATAAAACCTTTTTAGGACTGCTTTCCATCGCTTGAACGGCATTTTTGATTAAATTTTGAAAAGTTCTTGAAATAGCTGAAGCATCCGCATAGATAAAACAAGGTTTTTGAGGCATTTGCACTTCAAAAGTAATCTCTTTGTGATTTTGATATAAAGCAATGTTTTGTTTGAGCAGCTTTTGGACTTCTATAATTTCAGGTTCTTGTTGTTGTAGTTTAGCAAAGTTAGAAAAAGAGGTAGCAATTTCGGTCAAAGAGTCTATTTCAGTCAATAAGGTTTGAGCTGTTTTTTGTATCATGGCAGATAAATTAGGGTGTTTATCTTGATAAGCACGTAAAAGGTGCTGTACGCTCAATTTCATTGGAGTAAGGGGATTTTTGATTTCGTGTGCAATTTGTCTTGCCATTTCTCGCCAAGCTGCTTCCCGTTCAGACATAGCCAGTTTCCGCTCACTTATTTCTAACTTTTCTACCATTTGATTGTACGCATCTACCAAAGCTCCAATTTCATCATTTGACTTCCATTCCATTTTTTCATTTTTTCGCCCTAAACGAATTTGCTCAATACGCTGCTTCAATACATTAAGCGGATGCGTAAGCGTACGGGATAAAACTAAAGCTAAACCTGATAAAAGCAACAAAATAATTACATAAATGCTGATAAGATAAGAAATAAATCGGGCTACTTCTGCATCTAATTGTCCCTGCCGAGTAATATACGGCATGTTCAATACGCCTAACATGTTCAAATCTTTGTCAATTACAGGAACATAAATGCTAATATACGAAATTTTACCTATACGTTCATTTTGGATATACTCCTGCTGATACTGCATGTTCAAATAAAAATATGCCTTAGGGTGGATAGTGGTTGAAAGCAAACCTAATTCAAAAATTTTGGGCTGCGTAGAAACAACTAACTTACCTTGCTTTGAGTATAAATTGACATCGCTTTGAGTGAGAATGGATATGTCTGATACTAAATTTTGTAAAGTCGTAGAATACTGTATAAAATCTTGCTCTGACAAATGTTTAGCTTGAATGGCTGCTAATACTGCCTGCGTTTGACGCTTCAACTCTCTTTGTACCTCTTGTAAATAGCTCTTTTTGATGAAAGGAATAGAGATAAGCCCAATAATAAGCAGAGGTATTAAACTCATCAGTAGCAAATAAACTTGAATTTTGGTACGGTAGTATAGATTAAATCTTAGTCCTTTTCTTTTTGTATAGTGTTTTATCCAATAAGGCAGGCTTAAAACCAAAAGCAGTATTCCCCAAGCATATATAATATATGAGAAGAGCGCAAAACGTTCAATAAAATCAGGCAACTTTCTAGTTACGATAATAATCTTTTGAGGTTCAGGACAGTAGATATAGTGCAAATAAGGTTTGTTTTCTTGCCAAATACCTTGCAGTTCATATAAGTGAGTTTTACAAATATTATTCTGAAAGCTGTAATCATAGCTACCTTGCATGCTTACCAATTGATTAGCATAATACACGGCATAACTATACTTGTCAGAAACTCTCTGCAACAGTCTTTGCTGCTTTCTATCTACCAAAAAATTAGGATATAAACCATTTTGGTACACTGCGTTAGGAACAAATTCAATGTGTATATTGACAGTTTTATCGCCTTGTGTGAAAGGAATAATCCCTACGTACAAGTTTTCTATGAACTCTCGGTTGTATGGAATGAAATATAGTTCATTTTGTATTTTGTATTCCTTTTTGAGTGTAGTTTTTTCATTGACGCGTAAAATGTTATTTTTAGGATTGTACAGCACTTTGTGGTTTGCATCTGTGATGGCAATATCACACGTATAGTATTGAGTAATGTTTGTGATTAAACGCTCTATTTTTTGAATAAGGGCTGGGGTATAAGCACTGCTATCAGCAATAAAGCGGCTAACGAAAGCGTCTTTTTTAATTTGTTCGCTAATTTCACTAAATAAGCTTTCTAATACTTCATCGTGTTGTTTAGCTTTTCGTAAAGTAAATTGTATTTGCTCTTGTCGTTGCTTTTCTTCAGTAAAAAAGTTAAGGTATAGCGTTAAGTTAATGCTGAAAATAAGTATGAGCATCAAACTGTGGTTAAAAGTAAAAAAGAGTTTTTGTTTATATTCCGTATGATAACGAATGTAGCTGAATGTGAGAAAGTAAGAAGGAACTACCCAAGCTAATAAATAAAAATCTACTTTGCGAACCCAAAAATTAAGTCCTATTACTACAATATGGGCTAAAATAAGTAGAATTGCGTATCTGAAATTGTATAAACTTATCCAAATGCCAATCAAGCTGTATTGTATCAAAAAAATACATATAAAAATGAGCATAAGTGAAAGAATGGCAATACCTGTGTAAATATCTATTTGCGGACTTTGCGTAGTAAAATCAAAACGAATGTTAGAGTGTATGATAACAGAGCGTACAATTTGTTGATAGACCCAAGTAACGGCAACAAAAGTTAGGTATATTCCTATCAAAAAAGCTATTTTTATGCTTGTTTTTTTCTCGATCCAAAAATTTTGAGAAACTTTCGGAAGTAATGTATAGTACCATTCAAAGGTTAGCCATAGCCCCAAAATAGTATTGATAAGCAAATCACCTAATGAAGCACTCCAAATACTAGAAGCGTAGTAAGTAGGGGAAAAGAGCGGTACTGTATAATACTTTTGTGGGAAATGATAGTATATCATCGCATAGCGAGTTAGAATAATAATTACTGTCAAAATAGAAATACGAAAGAAGCGAGAAATATGAGTTTGTTTGAGAGTGTAATGGATTACTAACAACAAGCAAGCAATCCATGCAAAAACACTCCATGTAAAATACTCTTGTACAGGAAAAATTTGATTAGTTTTTATTTTAGCCTGAACGCTGATTACATATTCTTTTTGCCGATTGTAAATCGGAATAGAAGATATGTTTGTTGTATCTGAAACGAGCTCAAATTGAAAAGTTTTGTCGTCAAAAATAGAATAAGACTGAATATAGGTATTTTCAATGCTATATTTTTTGCACAAAGGGATGACTACAAACACATAGCCGACTATGTCTTGCTGTGGGCTGGTAATCTCACCTACTAAACTATAATACACTATGTTTTTTTTAGTAACAGTGAGAGGTTTTTTCAGTGCTATTTGTGTATCCCATTCTGCGTTTGTGGGCATGTATTCATTTGTATTCCAAGCTATCAAGCGGTGGTTATAGTCTAAGACATATACATAAAATTTTTCGGCATCCTCAATTTTATTGATTTTTTCAAATAAAACAGGTTGGTAATAAGGTAAAAGCAAAGTATCTACTCTTTGCTGATGACAAAGTTCATAAAGCAGTGATAGACCTTTATTCTCAATTTCTGTAAAGGTATTTTGTACCACTTGTTCATGTAGGCTTTTTAGGTTTGTGTAAGTTTCTTTTTGTTTTACATACAAAAAAATAGCAATTCCTAATCCTATCCACAGCAAAGCCCAGTATAACCATAGCATTTTTTTCATATTTTGCAAAGTTAAAGATAAGCCCTTATATTTAGCCTACTATTGAAAAACAAGGTTTTTCAAAAATATCACCTACATTTGACAATGTAAGATGAATTCAGAACATGAAAAATACATGCGCATAGCTTTACAGCAAGCAAGTCGTGCTTTTGAGCAAGGTGAAGTACCTATTGGCTGTGTGATAGTTTCTAACACTACTCAAACTATTATTGCAAAGGCTTACAATCAAGTAGAAACGTTGCAGGACCCTACTGCGCATGCTGAAATATTGGCTATTACGGCGGCTTGTACGTATTTAGGCTCAAAATATCTTACAGATTGTACTTTATATGTTACTCTTGAACCTTGTTTAATGTGTTTGGGAGCTATTTTTTGGGCGCAGCTCTCGCAGGTTGTTTTTGGTGCTTATGAAGCAAAATATAGTGCTATGCATTCCATAAAACTGCTTTTGGATAAACGAATTTCCATAGTAGGTGGAGTACTTGAACAGGAATGTAGTACTTTGATACAAGAGTTTTTTAGGGCAAGGCGAAAATAACAAAACTACGGCATTGCAAATTTTGTCTATGACATACCAAGCTTGCAAAGGATAATGTATAGACTAAGTTTTTAATTTTTTTGGGCGTGCCCTTGTGGGCGTTTCGCTGCGCTCATGCCCACAAGGTCGGCGTGCTTCGGG
>JANWVW010000076.1 GCA_025056095.1 Bacteroidia bacterium | reverse complement strand
GTGCGTCAGCACGGTGCGGAGCGAAGCGTAGCACCGAAGCGAAAGCGTAGCCCGTAGCACGCCGACCTTGCCCACACAAGCGCAAGCGAAAGTGTGGGCAAGGGCACGCCCAAAAAAATATATCCATAAAAATAAAAACGTGTCTCTCAACTGAAGTAAATCTGAATTACTCTACTTTTTACTCTTATCTTATTGAAAATGAGCACTTACAAGCACAATTACTGTAAATGATGATACAAGATTAAGAAAATATAGCCAACTTGCAATCTATGCGGTTTCTCATTTTGCGGTTTAGTGCTATTGGCGATATTGTTCTTACTACTCCTGTTATACGCTTGTTGAGAAAAAAATTTCCCCATGCCACTATTGACTATGCGACCAAAACACAATACGAAATATGCATCCGCCACAATCCCTACCTTGACAAAATTTATACGCTATCCCCTAAACAGTCCGTTTTCTCATTTGTACAACAACTTCCTAAATATGACTACGTGATAGACCTGCACAATAACCTGCGTACTTTTCAAATTAAATTTTTGATTTCAGGTAAAAAGTTTAGCTTTCCAAAACTCAACCTCAAAAAATGGCTATACACAAATTTGAAAATTAACTTAATGCCCAATATCCACATTGTTGACCGTTACCTAAGTACACTCAAATACTTTGATATTCAAAACGACAATCAAGGTTTAGACTTTTTTATTCCACAGGCAGTGACGAAAAAAATAGATTGTCTTTATCCAGCATTGCCGCGAATTTCCATAGTTTTAAGCGGCACGTATTTTACTAAAAAGTATCCTTTACATCATATTGAAACATTGATAGAGAAGCTAGGCGAGAAGGTTGTTTTGTTAGGCGGGCAAACAGAAAGTTCAGAGGGAAATTATTTACAAGAACGTTTTGGAAGCCAAGTGCTGAATTTGTGTGGTCAGTTAGACTTATTAGAAAGTGCAGCGGTAGTGAATCGTACAGAAATAGTTATTTCGAATGACACAGGTTTAATGCACATAGCCGCAGCCCTGAAAAAATACGTCATCTCACTATGGGGAAATACTGTTCCTGAGTTTGGAATGTATCCCTATCAAACTGAACATGTTATTTTAGAGAATAGAAACCTATCTTGCAGACCTTGCACTAAATTGGGCTACTCTCAATGCCCTAAAAAACATTTCAAATGCATGGAAGAGATTAAGCCGCAAAGTATAGTTAATGTTGTTTGGAACTACCAAAATAAAAAACGATTGTAGACTATGGCTTTTTTTCTGACTTTTGCTTTTGAAGCCAAGCTTCATAGCCTATTCCTGCCCAAGGCATGTTACGTTCAAAGTGATACATCCAAGGGTAATGAGGTTTACCTGTAAGTTTAGATCGTATTTCGCGTACATCTTTAATAAATTTTGCAGGATTACCTGCGACTAATGTGTACGGTTCTACATCTTTATGGACAAAGGATTGTGCGCCTACTAAGCATCCTTCACCTAACGTAACACCTGATAAAATTAAACTTCCCGCACCAATTTGAGCATAGTCTTTGGCAATTACCCCTTTGGAAATATTTGAAGGGGGATGGGGGTCATCAGTGATGATTACATTCGGATATATAAAAACAAAATTCCCAAACTCACTATGCTGCGCAACAAATACTTGACTATGCAATCGGCAATAATCTCCAAAAGTGCTATATCCTTGAATGTCCGTATTTGTACCTACGGAACAGTTATTTCCCATTTTAGTATATTCTCTGATGGTAGCTCTATGCCCCGTAGTAAAATTATCCCCGATTTCACAAGCAGCATAAATAATAGTGAAGCTGCGAATCAATGCATTACTACCTATAATAGTTCGTGGATTTTGATAAGTGTGAGGTTCAGTGTAATAGTTATGAAGAGGTTCTCCAATAACACAGTTGTCGGCAATGATGCAATTATCGCCAATCACTACATTGTCATATATGTATGTATTATCGCCGATTTTTACATTTTTACCTATAATAGCGCTAGGGCTGATATAAGTGTTTTGATTTCTGAATTTCATAGAATACATGTTTTGAGCCTCAATAATACTAAATTTTCTTTTGCTTACTTAAATATTTTTGACATATTACAGGGCTTTATCAATCAATTGCTAACTTTTGTGATTAGCTTATGACTTATGCTTAAAAATTGATAAAATTGCTTGACTGTATGAAACTTAATTTTATTTGTGCTGGAATAGTGTACTTACATCTTGCTTTCTGCCAAGTAGACTACAATGCAGAAGTTTTACAAATTGCACATCAATATACTGATGGTGGAGGATATAGATGGACAGGTACAGGCTGTCCTGACAATATATTTCACAAAAATCAGCTCATACTTGCTAAGAGTACTACAAATACTACATATTGCAGCGGTTTCACGTTTGCCGTAGTGATGAAGGTTTTTCAAAAACATAAGTTGATAGAAGATAAGACAATTCCTCAGATTAAAAAGTTTCAGCAAGAATGGTACGGAGCTACTCCTGAAAGTGCAGAAAAGCAGGCGATTGTTGCACTTATGCATTTAGGCTTAGGGCAAGAAGTCCCTTTTCATAAAGCTAAGCCAGGCGACTTTGTGCAGTTTTGGAGAGGTAAAACAGGGCATTCAGCTATTTTCAAAGGTTGGATTATTAGACAAAATGATACTATAGGAATTCACTATCGTAGCACTCAAAAAGCTACTAATGGAATAGGGGACAACCAAGAATATTTTGAAGGAGTAGAAGTCAATGGCAAAAAAGGTGAAATTATTAGAAGCCGAACCTATTTTGCCCGAGTTATGACCACCAATTTTTCAAATTGAAATAAAAAAGCGGTTCATGTCAAATTTCAACCGCTCATGTGGCAAATTTGACCGTTCATGCACTATTTTGGACAATTGATGTAGGCAGTAAGTTAGATTTTTGTATTGAAAAAACAAGAGCAAAGACGTGGGGTTGCCCCTAAGGCTTGAGCTCCTTTGCTTTTTTGTTTTTAGCCTTTTCATCTTTGAGATTAAAAAATTACAAAATAGAAGCATTTTGTATAACCGAATTTTTAGGATATTTGTAAGTATGTTAGCCCCTCAAATCCTTCAGAAAATAGAAGCATTAAGTGAAAAATATGCTGCCGCAGGTCAAGACCTCAATAGTTACTTGGAAGGTTTGCTGTATGCGGACTATCTTGGATATTGGGATTATATTCAACTAGATACTCTACTTACTTTACAGAAACCTAAAACGGCTTTTCCAGATGAGAAAGTGTTTATTATTTATCATCAAATCACTGAGTTATATTTTAACTTAATTTTACATGAATTATCACAAATACTTTCGGACAAAGATTTGACAGAAGCCACTTTGCTCAAAAGAGTAAACCGCATCAATAGGTATATAGTCCATTTAACAAACTCTTTTGAGATAATGATTGAAGGTATGGACAAGGAGCAATTTCTTAAATTTCGGATGTCCCTGCTACCTGCATCGGGTTTTCAATCTGCACAATTTAGAAAGATAGAGATTGCCTGCACGCCGCTAATTAACCTTGTCCATGCTTCAAAAAGGGAGGATTATAGACATAAATCTTTGGAAGAGCAGTACCAAGTTCTATATTGGAAATATGGTGCTATTGAGCTTCAAACAGGACAAAAAACACTTACTCTTCGCATGTTTGAACAGAAATATGAAAAAGAATTTTTAGATTATATTTATCAGCATCATCAAAATACTTTATATGAAAAATATCTTTCTATTTCTGAACCAAGCCAAGCGGTCAAGGATGCTTTGAGAACATTAGACCAAAGTTTTAATATACATTGGTGCCTAGTACATTATAAGTCTGCGGTAAAATATCTACATAAAGATCCTGAGGATATCAAAGCTACAGGGGGTACAAACTGGCAGCAATACTTACCTCCTAAATTTCAACGAATTATATTTTTTCCAAGCCTTTGGTCTGATGCTGAAAAGGAAGAATGGGGCAAAAACTGGGTCTTAGAGCAGTTGAATAATACTGCTGTTAAATAAATCTACTTCTTTTCGTATCGTAAAGCATTTTTTACTAATTTTGCGCAGATAAAATGAAAAAATCGCTGCGAGTTATTTTTGTCATTTTCTTTTGTTACTTACCAATAATCACAACTATAGCACAAGACACTGAGATTAGCAAAACCAAAACCGATATCTTAAAAAATAAATCATCTGGAAGTAATAAAGGCATCCAGACTACTCAAAATGAACTTCAAATAGAGATAGACAATATGATTAAGCAAGGCATGACGCCTGAGCAGATTCAGCTTGAGATAGCTAAAAAAAAGCAAGAAAGAAAAAGTGATACAAAAAATCCTAAGCAAGGCGATCCCGAAAGTAAAATAAAGCAATCTGGAAAGGATAAACAAAAACAAGAAGAGGAGCAGGAAGAGGAAGAGGAAACTGAAAAGAAAAAACCCAAGAAGTTCCCTATAACTAAAGGTGATATTGAGTATGCAGTATATGGGCAAAATATTTTTGCGTCTGGTGCTTCACCTTTTGAACCTCAAGACTATCAAAATCCCCCCGATGATTATGTAGTAGGCCCTGGAGATGAGATAAATGTAGTAGTATGGGGAGACTCAGAAGCCAATGATAATCATAAAGTAGCTCTTGATGGTACAATATTTCCTGAAAAAGTAGGACGCTTAGTCGTAAATGGAATGAAATTTAAAACTATGCGAGAATTTGTCAAATCGCAATATAGGAAAATTTATGCCAGCCCTAACACAAACATAGAGGTAAGTATTAGTAAAGTAAGAAGCATAAGAGTAAATATTGTAGGTGAAGTCATGCAACCTGGAGCATATACTATCTCCGCATTAAGCACAGCTTTCAATGCTATTTATGCTTCAGGTGGTCCTAATAGTATAGGTTCATTGAGGACAATCTATGTTAAGCGCAATGGTAAAACCATAGACACATTGGATATATACCAATATTTACTCAACGCAGATTTTGGAAAACAAATTTATTTGCAGCATAATGATATTATTCAAGTGCCTGTAGCTAAAAAAATAGTAGAGCTAACAGGTGAGGTCAAACGCCCGCTAGCCTATGAACTTAAAGAAAACGAAGGTCTTTTTGAGTTGATCCAAATTTCTGGGGGATTTCTTCATACAGCCTACAAAAAGAACATACAAATCAAACGAATACAAAATTACAAGGAGATTCTAATTGACGTAGATTATGATGAGAAGCTATCTAAAAATGAGAATGTTCCGCTTCTTGATGGAGATATTATTGAAGTACGAAGAGTGCGTGAGGGAGTAATGAACAGTGTACAAGCAGTGGGGGCATTTAATCAAACAGGTTTTTTTCAACTTCCACCTACTTCAAAGCTGGGCGATCTACTCAAAAAAACCGAAGGACTTACTGCAGATGCTTACCTCTCTCGAGCTTATATTTTGCGTATCAATAACGATTTAGATGTAGACTATATTCCTATTGACCTTACTGGTCTATCCGATACAATAGGAAAAGGTGCTGAGGAAGTTAAAAATATACAACTAATGCCGTTTGATATTGTACGAGTTTTTTCAAAAAAAGAATTCAAGGACAGCAACTATGTAGAAATAAAAGGTCTAGTGAGAAAAGAAGGTAAGTACCCTATAACAGGTAAAATTACCCTTAAAGATGTACTTTACTTTGCAGGAGGATTGAAAGAAGAAGCTGCTAACACTAAAATTGAAGTATCCCGAATTTTGAAACAAAAATCGGCTAATGAATCTCGAATAACGCGTGTAACTGTCCTTACAGTAAATGTTAAACCAGATCTAAGCATTGACCAGGAAGCAGAGAAGTTTATCATGTCGCCTTATGATCAGGTATTTGTCCGTAAGAATCCTGATTTTAACATGCAGGAAAGTGTTTTCATTACAGGACAAGTGCTTTACCCAGGAGAATACACAAAACTCGAAAGAACAGAACGCCTTTCTTCTCTTATTGAACGCGCAGGTGGAATTCGAGAGAAAGAAGCCTATCTTGATGGAGCTACACTTTTTAGAAAAATGAACGACAGTACCACGCAAAGAATAGCCATTAACCTCAAAAAAGCTCTAAAAAAACCTAATAGCAAATACGATATAGTTCTGCGAGAAGGAGATGTAATTCACATTCCTTTACTGCAAGACTTCGTAAATGTCCAGGGAGCTGTTCAAACTAATGTTACAGTAACATTTGATGGTAAAACAAAATACAAGCATTATATCGCACTTGCGGGTGGTTTCAAAGACAATGTAAAACGAAGCAAATGCTATATTACCTATGCAAATGGCATGAATCAACCTACACGCAATTATATTTTGTTCAAAAAATACCCCAAAGTTGAACCAGGGGCTACTTTAGTTGCCGTTCCCAAAACAGAATCTAATGCCACAGTTTTAATGGCAAGAACTCAAATCGCTGTGGGACTTATTACAGGATTTACTACTTTGATGGTAGCATTGCTTTCAGCTATTAACTTGTTCAGGCAATAAATTATTAAAGTTCTTCGCGATATTAACATATCCAAAATACATTGTTATTTTTGTGTGCCTATGTCTTCTACATTACAGATATACAATACATATACTCGCAAAAAAGAAATTTTTGAACCGCTTGTGCCTGGTTTTGTAGGTATGTATGTATGTGGTCCCACAGTATACGGCGATACCCACTTAGGACATTTACGCTCTGCTATTACTTTTGATATTGTCTACCGTTATTTTTTGCACAAAGGCTATAAGGTAAGGTACGTTAAAAATATCACTGACGTGGGACATCTAACCGATGAACTCAATGATGCGGGTGAAGATAAACTCCAAAAGAAAGCACGATTAGAACAATTAGAACCTATGGAAATTGCCCAAAAATACACTTATCAATATGAACGAATAATGGATATTATGAATGTGCTTCCCCCTTCCATTGCTCCGCGTGCCACAGGACATATAATAGAGCAAATTGAGTTCATTCAAAAAATTATAGATGCAGGTTTTGCATATGTAGTCAACGGTTCTGTGTATTTTGACGTGGTAAAATATGCCAAAGAAGGAAAGTATGGTATTTTATCAGGTAGAAAATTAGAAGAGCTTTTAGCTGGGGCAGGTGAAGAGCGCCGAGAACTTAAAGAACAACAAGAAAAACGTAATCCTGCTGACTTTGCGCTTTGGAAAAAAGCTCCCCCTGAACATATTATGAAATGGAATTCACCTTGGGGAGTAGGCTTTCCAGGGTGGCATATTGAATGTTCAGCTATGAGCAGCAAGTACCTTGGAAATACATTTGATATACATGGAGGGGGCATGGACTTGATATTCCCTCACCATGAAGCAGAAATTGCACAATCCCATGCAGGACATCAGTGCATTCCTGCACGTTACTGGATGCACAATAATATGCTCACCATCAATGGGCAAAAAATGGCTAAATCGCTTGGTAATTTTATTACCGTAGATGAATTTCTTACAGGAAAACATCTTCTTTTAGAAAAAGCCTATTCACCTATGACCATGCGCTTTTTTATGTTACAAGCTCACTACCGCAGCACACTCGATTTTTCTAATGAAGCTCTACAAGCTGCAGAAAAAGGACTGCAAAGACTTTTAGAAGGCTATCAATTTTTTATGAACTTAACCCCTAGCGAAAGTAATAACTCCGTATCTTTTGAGGAAATTCAACAACTACAACAGAAATGCTATCAAGCCATAGAAGATGACTTTAACACACCTGTTTTAATCGCTCATCTATATAGTGGATTAGAGTTCAAAACAGCTATTACACACCATAATAAAACTATAAATGCTCAAAGCTTATCTTTACTTCAAAATATTTACAAAATTTTTGTAGTAGATATTTTGGGCATAAAAGTAGAAGAAAAAACTACTACAAACCAAACAGAACTTTTACATCAATTGATAGATGAAATTCTCAAATTACGTTACGAAATTAGATTACAAAAAAATTTTGCTAAAGCTGATGAAATACGCAATAGACTATCAGAACTGGGAATTGAAGTCAAAGACACCAAAGAGGGTTCTACTTGGAAGTGGAAGCAATAACTTTGTATGTGGATTGAAATTATTTTAGGAATATATGCTGTACAGGTAATATGCTATGCAGTAATTTTGTGGATAGAAAGATATAAACCTCACTCACAGACATATAAAAAAGTAGCAGTACTTGTTGCTTGTCGGAACGAAGAGAAAAATATTTTACCTTGTTTGCAGTCTTTGTATGCCCAAGATTATCCCAAAGAATACTTTGAAGTCTGGATAGGTGATGACGATTCCACTGATAATACTGCACTTATTGTGCAGAAATTTATCAAGGATAAACCTAATTTTCATTATGTAAAGATTACTCAAAATTTATGGGGACTCAAAGCTAAACAAAATGTACTAGCCCAACTTGCCCACAAAACTGATGCAGAAATCTTATGTATTACCGATGCGGATATTATCACACCCAAAACGTGGATAGGCACGCTTGTAAGTGGATTTGACTCTTCAAAAGTAGGAATAGTTTGTGGTACTACATACATTTTGCCCAAAGGGTTTTTCAATGTTTTACAAAGTATAGATTGGCTATTTTACATGGGCATAGCCAAAGCCAATCTTAACATTCGCTTGCCGATTACTGCCATAGGGAATAATATGGCTGTTCGTAGTGCAGCTTACAAGGCAGTAGGCGGCTATGAAAATATACCTTTTAGTTTTACAGAAGATTACAAACTATTCAAAGAAATACTCAAACGTACTGATTATACTGCAAAGTGGATTTTTAGCCCATTAAATACGAATATCACTTATGGTGCTTCTTCCTTGCATAAGTGGCTTCAGCAACGCAAAAGATGGCTAAAAGGAGGAATGGAATTGCCCTTTTTCATTTGGCTGCTTATGCTATTCAACGTATGCGTAGAAATAGTAATGTGTCTAAGTTTTATCAAATCTATTTCATTATTTGCCATTTTATTCTTATGTAAGACTTTGGTAAATAGTGTGCTACTGCTATCTATTTTTAGTAAGCTACAAACTTGGTATAAAAACTGGCTGTGGGCAGTTCCTGTTTATACCTTGTATCAAATGGGGCTTATTCCGATATTGTTTGTGTATTTTATTCTACCCCTTAAGCTAAAATGGAAAGATCGAGAGTATTGAAAAATATGCATCCCTAGCGGAAGTCATCTATTATCTTAAGTTTTTTCACTTCATTGTGGTATTTCTGTAAAAAGTTTTTTAACGTCTTTGACTAATTCTATTACAAAATTTACTTTTATGGATATGCGCCTACAATTTAACAGCTTGTCTATTGTACAAATAATTTGACATTTAAACTATTTTTGTTGTTTGTAAAAGAAAGTCCAATGAAATACATCAAAGTAGCAGGTGCATCTGTCAATCAAACGCCAATGGATTGGCAAGGCAACCAAGAAAGGATTGTACAAGCTATTCTACAAGCAAGGCAAGAACAAGTAGGAATTTTGTGTCTGCCAGAGTTAGCCATTTCAGGATATGGGTGTGAAGATATGTTTTTTAGTGATTATGTCCCTGAATACTCACTCAAAACTCTTTTGAATATTTTACCGTATTGCGAAAATATTGTTGTATCTGTGGGGCTACCCCTTGTATATGAAAACATGGTTTTCAATACAGTAGCTTTGATACAAAACCAAAAAATATTAGGTTTTGTGGCTAAGCAGGAACTAGCAGGCGATGGAATACACTACGAACCTCGTTGGTTCAAAAAATGGACAGACAACTTAGTAGTAAAATATGAAATTGAAGGACAAAGCTATCCGTTGGGAGATTTGATCTTTGAAATAGACGGCGTAAGAATAGGTTTTGAAATCTGCGAAGATGCTTGGAACGGCGTTAGACCTGCTCAAAATCATTATCTTAACAACGTAGATATCATTCTCAATCCGAGCGCTTCTCATTTTGCTTTTGGTAAAACCAAAGTTAGAGAAACCTTAGTCCGAGAAACTTCGCGTTCTTATGCTTGTGCGTATGTGTATAGTAATCTTTTAGGCAATGAAGCAGGGCGAGTAATTTATGACGGCGAAATTCTTATCGCACAAGGGGGAAATTTGTTAGCTAGACATAAACGCTTTTCTTTTCAAGATTATCAAGTCCATTCCGCAGTAATCGATGTACATGCCATTCGTAGGTGGAAAAAGAAATCTTTCAATTTTAAGGCAGAAATTCCGCAGCGCATAGTAGTCAGCACAGAGAAAATCATTGAAGCAGACCCCAAAGCACAGCACAACATTGACATAGAACCTTTTGAAAGCAAAGAATTAGAATTTTACAAAGCAGAGTGCTTAGGGTTATTTGATTACATGCGTAAAAGCCGCAGCCAAGGTTTTGTGCTTTCCTTATCAGGGGGAGCAGACTCATCGGCTTCTGCGGTGCTATGTGCCAGTGCTATTCAGGAAGCTATAAAAGAGCTAGGGATAGAAGGTTTTAAGAAAAAACTAAGCTACCTTAACATAGATTATGAGCAACCTATTGTCGCTCAACTTTTGACCTGCGTATATCAACGGACTTCCAACAGCAGCGAAGCAACTTTGCTAAGTGCTAAAACTTTAGCTCAACACTTAGGAGCTACGTTTTACTGCTGGGACATACAAGAATTCACAGAAAAGTATACAGAAATGATTGAGAACAGCTTACAGCGTAAGCTTACATGGGAAAAAGATGACCTTACATTGCAGAATATTCAAGCTCGCGTACGTGCCCCAGGTATTTGGATGGTCGCAAACGCTAAAAAAGCTTTGCTAATCACTACCTCTAACCGAAGTGAAGCCGCCGTAGGCTACTGTACTATGGATGGAGATACCTGTGGCGGCTTAGCCCCGTTGGCAGGTATAGACAAAGCAAGCTTGTTAGCTTGGTTACGTTGGGCGTATAAAGAACTCAATATAGAAGTACTTAAATACGTAATTGACCTAAAACCTGGACCTGAACTTCGCCCCAAAGATGCAGGGCAAACCGCCGAAGGCGACTTAATGCCTTACGCCATATTAGACAAAATAGAAAAATGTGCGATTAGAGATTACAAATCACCTGTGGAAGTGTTTAATACTCTCAAAGGTACAGTTGAAGTTACCGATGCTGTCCTGAAAGCATATATTAAGAAGTTTTTTACTCTATGGTGTCAGAATCAATGGAAAAGAGAGCGTTATGCACCTTCTTTTCATTTAGACGATGAAAATCTTGACCCGCGTACTTGGTGTCGCTTTCCTATTCTAAACGGAGGTTATAGAGAATTGCTACACGAACTAGAAAATATGGCATAAATGTATGGTATAATTTAAGGAATAATTTCTTTTTGGGCGTGCCCCTTGCTGACGCAAGGGTCGGGGCATTCCGCACTACGCTTTCGCTTCGGTGCTTCGCTGCGCTTCGCACTGCCCTTACGGGCATGCTTCATGCCCCTCACGCAGATGACCTGTGTAGTTATGTCTTTACCTTGTTTAAGCTTGAAGTACAAGTACTTACAAGCTAAAACTCTACACAAGATACAGAGGGATAGGTTTTCGGGATTTAAGGTATAAAGTGTAGAGGGGATTGGAGGTTGCTTCCGTGCAGAGGATGGGATGTGGTCTTGTAAGGCGCGCCCTTGTGGGCGTTCCGCCCACAAGGGC
>JANWVW010000075.1 GCA_025056095.1 Bacteroidia bacterium | reverse complement strand
TCCTACAGGTACACCTATTTACGCAACCGCTGATGGGGTTGTAACCAACAACTCGGACAAAGGAAACGGCTTTGGAATTTATGTAGAAATTGACCATCAATATGGATATGTTACTACGTATGCGCACATGTCCAAAGTAGCGGTTAAAGTAGGGCAGCGAGTAAAACGAGGAGATATTATTGGTTATGTAGGTTCTACAGGCATTTCTACTTCGCCGCATTTGCACTATGAGGTCAAGAAAGACGGAGTAAAGGTTGATCCCGTGCATTACTTTTTCTCTGATATTACGCCGGAGGAGTTTAAGAAGTTAAAAGACGAGGCTTCCGAATACGGTCAATCCTTTGATTAAAGTTTAGGTTTCTATTTTGGACGTGCCTTGCTCACACTTCGCTGCGCTTGCGTGGGCAAAACCAGCATGCTTCGGGCTACGTGCGGAATGCCCCGACCCTTGCGCAGCAAGGGGCACACCCCAAAAACAGAGAATACCTATTTTTTTTAAGCCAATTTTTTATACATTTGAGATATGAAATCAGTTTTTTATTGTGTTCTTACTTTTTTTGTTTTATTTAATTTTGCCCAATCTTGGCAAAGTGCGTATGATAGTTGTGTGAAATATCAAAAACAGCAGCATTACAAAAAAGCAGCAGAGTGGGGAGACATAGCTTTAAGCCTGTATGAAAAACAGGCTGTAACAAAAGATACAAACTACAGTTCTATATTAGAGAGTCAAGTAAATAACTTGTATAACCTTGGAATGTACCAGCAGGCTGAGATACTGGCTAAAAAAGATAGCGCGTATTCAAAAAATAACACAGAAAGGTATATATCTTGCTGTAACGCTTTAAGTTTGATATATCAACGCCAAGGTAAATACTCAATAGCCACCCATGTTTCAAATGAAACTATCAAAATAGCATTAAAAACAATAGGTAAAAAAAATCTTATTTATGCGAATAGTTGTAATAATTTGGGACTATTGCACATGAGCTTAGGTAGATACATAGAAGCAGAAACTTTATTCAAAGAAGGAATGAAAGTGGTTTTGGAGGTAGTTGGAGATAGTCATCCTGAATACCCAAAGTTTTGTAATAATCTTGCTTTTTTGTGTCAGACACAAGGTAAATATCCCGAAGCAGAACTATACTACAAAGAAGCAAAAGAAAAAATTGCTAAAACTTTAACAAAAGAAAGCTATGAATATGTACTTTGTTGTAACAACTTATCTGCTCTGTATATTTTACAAGGGCGATTTTTTGAAGCAGAAGAGTTATATAAGGAATCTAAAAAAATAGTTACAAAAATACTAACGGAAAAACATCCTACCTATGCCAATATCTGTAATAGTCTTGGTTTTTTATACCAAACCTACAAAAAATACTTATCCGCAGAGTCTCTTTATGTTGAAGCACAAAAAATAATACAGGAATTACTAGGTAAGGAACATCCACACTACGCACTTGTTTGTAACAACTTAGCAAGATTATATCTTTTACAAGGAAGATATGATGAAGCTGAACATCTATACAAAGAATCTGCCGATATACACAATAGAATATTTGGTAAAGAACATCCAGATTATGCACAATCTTGTAATGGTTTGGCTGGCTTATACCAAGAGCAAGGTAAATACACCGAAGCTGAACTATTATTCAAGGAAGCCAAAGAAATATTTGCCAAGACACTAGGAAGAGAACATCCTAATTATGCACTATCCTGTAATAATTTAGCAAGGCTGTATGCTGACCAAGATAAGCATAGTAAAGCTGAATCATTATACAAACAAGTCTTATTCATCAAACTTAAAGAAATCCAATCTAATTTCAAAAACCTCTCGGAAAATGAAAAAGAAAAGTATGTCCAAGCAAATATCAACAAATATTTTAATAACTTTCAACTTTTTGTCTTAAAAAGACATTTGCAGAATCCTGCCATTACTCAAGAAAGTTACAATTTAGTGCTACAAACCAAAGGGCTTATTTTACAAAGCACAGAAAAAATCAAAAATCGTATTTTGAATAGCAAAGATGAGGAACTAAAAAAACTATATGTAGAATGGAAACTAACCAAAGACCAATATGCCAAAGCTCAAAATTTGACTATCAATGAAAGAGAGCAAAAGAAAATTAACTTAGACAGTTTGGCACAGCAAGCAAATGAATTAGAAAAGCGGTTAGCCTTAAAAAGTGAGGATTTTGCGCATACTTTTACCCCCAAAACTATAACTTGGAAAGACATTCAAAATGTTCTCAAAAAAGACCAAGCGGCTATTGAAATGGTTAAAATCAATACAAAAGATAGACCTAACGCAAAAGATAGTATTGTCTATATGGCTTTGATTGTTAAAAAAAATAGTTCTAACCCCGAAGTGGTTATACTAAATAATGGGAATGAGTTAGAAAACCAATATATTACCAATTATCGCCGTTCTATAACTGCAAAAACCCAAGATACTGAAAGTTATACCGTTTTTTGGAAACCAATTGCTGAAAGACTCAAAGGAATAAGGACAGTATATTTTTCTCCTGATGGCGTGTATCATCAAATCAATGTTTCTACGTTGTACAATCCTCAAAGCAAAAAATATGTTTTTGATGAAATACAGGTCATAAACGTAACGAATACCAAAGATATTTTGAGCAAGCAGAGTTACACAAGCAAGAACAACTATTTAATTGGCAATCCTAAATTTGACCTACAAATAGAAAGCGAACCGAATAATCAAAAGCCGAAGCAGGAACGTGTATTTGAAGGCTTTTTAGAGGGTTTAAGTCAATTAGAGGGAGCGGAGCGGGAAGTCAAGCGTATTGCTGGTCTTTTACCGAACTCTACGGTAGTAACAGGCGTAGCTGCTACAGAGGAGTTTGTCAAGTCTTTGAAAAATCCGCGTATCTTACATATTGCTACGCATGGATATTTCAAGAAGGGGCAGTATCAGAGCTCTACACAGGCAATGCTCAATGCAGGGCTTTTGTTTGCAGGCGTAGTAGATTATGATAGGATGGAGATGCGTCCATTAGACAAGGAAGATGGAAAATTAACGGCGTTTGAGGTTATGAATATGGAGTTAGACAGTACGGAGCTAGTGGTATTAAGTGCGTGTGAAACGGGCTTAGGTCAAGCGAGTAAAGAAGGGGTATATGGTTTGCAGCGTGCCTTTAAGGTAGCAGGGGCGCGGAGTATTATCATGAGTTTGTGGAAGGTCAATGATGAAGCTACGCAGTTGCTCATGACCAAATTTTATGAAAATTGGCAAAAAAAGGGCATGCCTAAGCGCAAAGCGTTTGAAGTAGCGCAGAAACAAATTCGCAAGCACTATAAACAACCGTACTATTGGGGTGCTTTTGTAATGGTAGAGTAAGTAATATTTCTCTTGCTTTTAAGGACATATAAAGCCTAAGGGAGGTTTCAATAAAAAATAATGCCAATCAGCGAATAATGACTAGCTTTTGATATTGGGAAACAGTTTTTTTGTCTTTTGGACTTTTGAGTTGTATTTTGTAAATATAAGTACCTCGCCCAATTCTATCACCAAAGTCATCTAGTCCGTCCCAATGAATGTTACGCACTTGCGTGCCTTCAGAAATGATATCCTGGTGAATAGTCTTAATTAAGCGCCCCGAAAGAGTATAGATTTGAATAGTTACCTCCAAAAGTTCGTTTGGGCGATTATGCTCAAACCAAAATTCTGTATACGTGGAGAATGGATTAGGATAATTGAGTACATTAGCCAATGCAAGCTCTGCACTATTAGCTACTACAAACTCAGTTACACTTTCATTAGAATTGTTAAACACATCCCAAGCTTTTACGCGCAAAGTATATCGGCCTTCTTTAAGTTTTTCTAACTGATAATTTACTTTACCACTTTGGTAACTATTAAGGTCATAAGTGAAGTACTGATTGAGTATTCGGTTATCTTTTGGATCTTCATTTAAGCGTGCAGTGATATCATGTCCTATACTTGTACCTACTGTATTTATACCGTTTTCGTCGTAAATTTTAGCTAATAGAATAGGTGTGTCATCTACTATTCCACCGCGTACGAAGTTTTCATCATTCATAAACAAATCAATTGTAGGGCCCTGGTTGTCTGCTGGAGGATTAGGATTAGTACCACCTACTAAAATATCTACATTATATCCTCCTCCATCTTGACCTGCCTGACCGTTTTCAAAATAAAGGGAAATTTTACCTTTACCTAGCAAATAGTCAATATCTTTGGGCACTACAAACTCAAAAGCAAACTTCCCTGCACTGATAGAAGCCTTACCTTGAAAAATGATATTTTTAAGAGACTTAAAAGTTTTAGGTTCTACAATAGTATTTTGTATTGCAGGTTTATCAAAAACTGTGGAGTACAAAATTCCATTGTAAGACGTGTTTAAGCTGCCATCAGGATTGCGAATTTCACCTTCTACGCGCATTTTAGTAAGAGCTTTTAAAGTGTCCAAAGTAGCAGTAGAATGCAGACCTACAACTCTAGTAATGACTGCTTTTTTTTCAGGATAGTTCAGTTTCATAGCAGGGTCGCCAAGTAGAGCAAAAGCTGTAGAGTTCAATCCTGACAAGTTCATGCTTTTCATGTAAATTTCGCCAAGTGTAAAGTGGCTGCCATTAGCCATGGTATCAAATACTGATTTGGTAAAATTTTTATTGAGAATCTCGTTAGCACTGGCATATACTAACCGAGTAGTAGTCAACAGAGCTACAGCGCCACCATCCGCCTTTTTGAAAACTTCTATACCGATAGAACTCTTTTCAGGGTCATCATATCTACCGAACTGACAAGTAGCTGTTACCATAAGGGGCATTTTGACAGGATTGCTGAATGTATTTAAATCAGGCATGTTGAACAAGCGTTCATGACCTATACCTTCTTCATTACCATGTCCTGCAAAGTTCAAGATGAGTGTACCTTGTACAAAAGACTCAATAACTTTTTGTTTTACATCAGGTCTACGTTTGCCAACAGCCGTAGATACCACAGGGTAAGCATCGCAGTATAACTTGTTGATGTTGTATTGTGGGTAATTTTGTTCAATAATCTCTGCCACAGCTTCCATTTGGTTGAAATGGACAATCTCTGGCGGGCTGACTAAACCTTCATAAAACATGTCATCCGCTAATAAAGTAACAGTATTACGCCACCTTCCTAAACCTTCTTTACTAGTCTTGTAGCGAATGACTTTGTCTACCATCGCATTAGCTTCAGCTAAGTTCCGAGCAGGAAATCTACCCACACCTATGTCTAATTCATCTACTATACTGCTTTCTAATTTACCATCTACATCGTCCAAACCTGCAATAAACTGGTCAAAGCCAATAGAATTGACAGGACTAAGCGAATTTGAACTTTGGTAAGTAGGTATCAAACAGCCATTTATTTTTGGGCTATAGCCTGCAAAGCCCATTAAAAGAGCATTTTTAGGCAAAAGAATACCTCTATCATAATGCATTTTTAAGAAATCTCGAATAGCTACTACATCTGCTTTACCTGATGCAAATTCGTTATATATTTGCCTTACAGGCACAACAGCAACAGTCATATTATCATGTTCTCTATGAAATTGAGCTAATCGTTCTGCCGCAGGCAATAAACTTTCGTGAGCAATAATATAAAACTCTGCTGGGTTCATACCATGTAAATTTTGGTTAGCTACTTTACCTAAGAGTATTGGTTTCTCCAGTGCATTTTCATTAAAACCTACTATCCAGCGATGTTTAGAAGCATCTACCTTGAATTGAGCAGTTGTACCTGAAAGCGTATAAGGAATAGCTTGTATATCAAAAATATCCGTAACATCCCAAAAAGAAGCGCCAGTAGCATTTTCAACCGTATATTCATGAATATTTCCTGAACCAATGTTTGTCAATTGTGTCATTAGAATATAATTCTCATTAAGATTTGCCTTTTTGACATAGTTGATGCGAACAAAATTTAACCATGCTTCGCCTGCACCATTTTTAGCATAACTAACCGTGAAAGTCAGTGTGGGAGAAGAGATAGTATTGCTATTGATGGTAAGGGTTCTACTGGTAACTATAGCATAATCGGCTACATAGCTTGGATTGTAGGGGCTTAAATTGATACTACTAACGTTACTACCTGCTGAGAGTGAAAAAGTTCCCCCTCCGCCCCGATAAGCCATTTCTGCGTAAGCTACTATATTCGTGCTGGGCGCAATATTGGCAATGTTTATAGTATAATTGTAGCTTGTATTTTGTCCTGTAAAGCTTTCTCCAAACATGATTTTACCTGACTTTAATAAACTGTACAGATCTTTTTCAAAAAATGCATAAGCATTGTAGGTATTGTAGTTGTGAGTTGCAGGTGCAGAGATAGGTGCAGAAGTAGGAATTCGTAGCCCATTACCTGGAATGTCTACCGTGATGAAATAAAAAGTAGTATCAGAATAAATGTTAAACCTGTGAGTAATTTGTGAGGTACCATGTAAAAGCTCATGAGGAGATTGTCCATAGAACAAGATATAGTCGTCAGGATTGAAGACATTATCATTTTCGCCTACTACTATAATGGGATTTTCTTTAAGGTCATCGGGGGGAGTAGTGTTAGCCAAAGTCGGCAACATAGTACCGCCGTTGCCAAATATTCGTATCTGCTTGGGATTGATACTATTTACAGGAAAGCCCAAACTTTGTAAATCGTTGTAAGTAAGCTTATAGATGCCGCTTTTAGTTACGCCTATTTTTGCCCAATAACCTGAAGCTAACACACTATTATTTGCGTACGTACGTGCCCCTGTGGTACGTAAATTCGGATGAGTAGTGTTCCTCAAACTGTATTGTGCTACTAAACGAGTAAGTTTATAGTATTGTCCATTTTCATATTTGAGTGGATATATGCGCAAAGTAACTACTTTCTCTTTACGAATAAAACCATACTGATGCACTTGTACTATTTCAGATTGATGAAAAAAAACATCGTTAGGTTTAAGCGCGGTGTATTCACTACTATTGGAAAGAGGTTGATATTCTTTTTCTATTACTTGTATTTGTGCAATTTCTTGATGATTAGGCAATTTAATTTGATATGTCAAGTAAGGTGCCCATTGCTCCATTGCGTCGGGAAGTTCATGAGCATTTGAAGCATACTCTAAATAAGGTATTTTTTTGTTTTCTTGCCCATTTAAATATGTATACCCTGACCAACGAGGTAAAATAGTAAAAGTATATTGTCCTATTCCGTACTTGATTAAAAAAATCAGCAGAGCAAGAAGGATTAAATACCTATAAGATAGCATATCTAACCACAAAACACAAAGATACGAAAAAAGTATACTAAGTTAGCAAAAAGTGAATACTTTTGCTCAATGGATAAGTTGTTTGCAGACCGTTTGTACGAAGCCATTACACAAAAAAGTGCCCCTATTTGTGTAGGCTTAGATCCTTTTGTAGATCGTTTGCCCGCACATATAATTGAACACAATCGTAAAGTACTTGGAGATACAGTACAAGCCATTACACAGTCTATTTTAATGTTCAATCAAGCTATAATTGATGCGGTACAAGATATTGTTCCTGCGGTCAAACCTCAAATTGCATTTTATGAACAATATGGAGTAGCAGGTTTAGAAGTATATAGACAAACTTGCCTATATGCCCGCAGTAGAGGTTTAATTGTTATTGCAGATATTAAAAGAAATGATATTGCAAGCACAGCCCAAGCGTATGCCCAAGCTTACTTAGGTAAGACAAACATTTTTGGACAAGAAATAGAAATGTTTCCTTCCGATGCTGTTACCATCAATGCTTATTTGGGTAAAGATGGAATAGAGCCGTTTATAGATGCCTGCAAAAAGTACAATAAAGGAGTTTTTGTACTAGTACGGACTTCTAATCCTTCTGCAAAGGATTTTCAAGACAAAGCTTTAATTCATGGTGCTACTTTATTTGAAGCAGTAGCCGAAGAGGTAGTTCATTGGGGTAAAGAGATTATGGGTAATTGTGGATTTAGTAGTGTTGGTGCGGTAGTAGGGGCTACCTATCCTGAACAAGCTAAAAAGTTGCGACAAATCATGCCTAATACTTTCTTTTTAGTCCCTGGTTACGGAGCGCAAGGAGCAACCGCCCAAGAAATTAAATTTTGTTTTGTTCAAGGTAAAGGTGCTATTGTCAATGCTTCTCGTAGTATATTGTATACTTTTGACTCTCAAAAGTCCGAATATTTTGCAGAAAAAGCAAGAGAAGCAGCCATAAAAATGCGATCAGATATTTTGAGAGTGCTTGAATAGAGTGTTCATTCATCTGAAAATATAATTTGATTTTTTATTTTTTGGGCGTGCCCCTTGCTGACGCAAGGGTCGGGGCATTTCGCACTGCGCTTCGCTTCGGTGCTTCGCTAACGCTACGCACTGCCTAACGGCATGCTCCATGCCCCTCACGCAGATAACATAAGCAATTATCTCTTTACCTTGTTTAAGATTGAAGTACAAGTACTTACAAGCTAAAACCTTGCATAACTTACAGAGAAATGAATTTTTCAGAGATCCTTTGCGTGAGGCATGCGAAGGGCGTGCGTTAGCACGGTGCGGAGCGAAGCGTAGCACCGAAGCGTCAGCGTAGCCCGTAGCACGCCGACCTTGTGGGCAAACGCCCACAAGGGCACGCCCAAAAAAGAACTCATAAAACACAAATAAAAAGAGTTAAAGAAATATGCAGTTAATAAATTCAGTATTAGTACTTATTATTGTGCTAACTGAAATATCTTAATTTTGCTAGATGAATATGAAGAAGTTTTATATTTTAGCAGTACTTGCCCTCACTTCTCATTTCTGTACAGCACAATACTCTATAAAAGATAGTTTTTATCTGACCCACCAAAACTATGAATACAAGAAATCTATTAACTTAGGCAATAGGCTCATTGCCACACTATCCGAAAAAGATAAAAAAGATACTGCTTATAGCAATATCCTTAACCTTCAATTTAGAAATTACTTGTTTTTAAGAGATCATAAAAAGGCATTGATTTGTGCTAAAGAAGACAGTATCCTGCAATATGCTTTCAATAATCTAAAAGACAGTATCTATTTTGTGCTTAAAGCCAGAGCTATCAATAACTTAGGTATAGCTTATAAAAACCTGTATGAGTATAAATTAGCTGAGCATTGTTACTTGTATGTTTTAGAGTATGTAAAAAACAATTTAGGAGAGTTGCATTTAGCATATTCTAACGCATGTAATGATATTGGGTTATTGTATTTTAATACACAAAATCTATCCAAAGCTGAACTATTTTTGAAGAAATGCCTTGAAATAGACGCTAAACTGATAGGTAAAAATCATTTAGATTATGGACTTACCTGTAACAATCTTGGTTTGCTGTATTTATATGTTGGGAACTATGAAAAATCTATGTACTACTTTAAGCAGTCCATGGATATCTATAATTTTCATAAAGCCTTCAAGCACCCCCGTTATACACAGGTCGTTAACAACCTAGCTACCTTGTATAACAGATTAGAAAAACATGATTCAGCTCTCAACTTGTACAAGAAAAACCTGGCTACTATTGAAAAAATTTATAGCAAAGAACACGATGAGTATTTTTTTACCTTGTATAATATAGCCAAGACTTATTTCTATACCCACCACGTAGACAGCAGCTTTTTTTACATCAATATTATTTTGCAAAGTAATAACATAAAAAATAACCGTAAGTATCAAAATCATGCATCGGAACTAATGGTAAAATACCTATACAGAATAAAAGAATATCTAAAAGCAGATAGCTTGTGTGATGTATTATCAGACTATGAAACAAAAAATGAACCTTACAAGGTAACTAATACTATTCATTCACTACAATGCAAATTAAAAACTACCCGGGTTTGTAATGATACCGTCATCAAAAAAGCCGAAAGAATCTTGAATAATGTACAATATCATATTGATAACAATCTTTACACATTTTCTGAGAGCGAAAAACAAAAGTTTTTTGAGGAGTTCATGTATTCGGCATATTTTATTATTCTTTCGGCTGCTGTACATTACAATCATCCCGCATTGAATCAAATTGCGTATAACATGGTAATAAAAAGTAAAGGTTTGTCTTTGTCTGATTTTGAAAAAGTGAAAAAACGGATTTTGAATAGTAACGACCAAAAAATTAAAGAAATGTATTTTGAATGGAAAGCTCAGAAAGCAAACTACGGCAAATTAGCCAGTTTACCCAAAGATGAGCAGATGAGAAAAAAAATCAACTTAGACAGTCTAAAAAACTTAATCACAGAGATGGAGAAAAAACTTTCGGTTCAAAGTCAAGATTTTCAACACGTATTCACGCCCAGAAAATACGACTGGCAAGACATCAAAAATGCCTTAAAAAATAAACAGGCATGCATTGAAATATTTAGAATAGAATCATTAGAAAACACATCAAAAGATAGCACAGTCGTATATGGTGCTTTAATTATTAAGAAAGACTCACCCGCGCCAGATATTTTGATTTTCCCTAATAGCGCCAATTTAGAAAAACAGTTTTTTACTAACTACCGCAGAAGTATAAAAAATAAATATACTGACACATTAAGCTATACAGTTTTTTGGAAACCTCTCTATGATAAACTTAAAGACATAAAAACAGTTTATTTCTCTCCTGATGGAATATATCATCAAATCAATGTATCTACTTTGTACAATCCTGAAACAAAAAAATATGTATTGGATGAAGTTCAAGTTATTCATGTAACTAATACCAAAGATATTTTGAACCAACATACTTATACAACTAAAAATAACTATTTAATAGGTAATCCTAAATTTGACCTGCAACTGAACATAAAAGAAAATGAAAAAACAAAACAAGAACGTACTTTTGAGGGTTTTTTAGAAGAATTGAGTCAGTTAGAGGGTGCTGAGAGAGAGGTCAAACAAATTTCAGCTTTTTTACCTAATGCTACTTGTGTCATAGGGGCAGATGCCACAGAGGAATACATTAAGTCCATTAAAAATCCACGTATATTGCATATTGCTACGCATGGTTATTTCAACAAAGGTCAGTATCAAAGTTCTACGCAAGCCATGTTAAATGCAGGTCTTTTATTTGCGGGTGTAGTATCGTATGATAGAATGGAAATCCGCCCTTTTGACAAAGAGGATGGCAAACTTACAGCTTTTGAAATCATGAGTATGGAATTAGACAGCACGGAGTTGGTTGTATTAAGTGCATGCGAAACGGGGCTGGGTCAGACGGGAAAAGAGGGAGTTTATGGCTTACAAAGGGCATTTAAGGTGGCAGGAGCGCAGAAAATTATTATGAGTTTGTGGAAGGTCAATGATGAAGCAACGCAGTTACTCATGACCAAATTTTATGAAAATTGGCAGAAAAAAGGTATGTCTAAACGCAGAGCTTTTGAAACTGCACAGAAATCGCTTCGCAAACAGTATAAAGAACCGTACTACTGGGGTGCATTTGTAATGATAGAGTAATTAGACTTATGGATGCAGATTATGGATGGCAGATTTATGAAACGATGCATCAAGTCTAAAAAATAATTTTACTTTTGGGCGTGTCCCTTCGCTGCGCTCGGGTCGGGCTACTGCGCACTGCGCGTTCGCTTCGGTGCTACGCTGCGCTTCGCACTGCCTAACGGCATGCTCCGTATCCCTCACGCAAGCTGCCTTTGGACGTTTTACCTTGTTTTTACATATATTCTTGCTTTACCTTGTTTAATGGTTATTATCAAGTACTTACAAAGTTAAATTCTTTTAGCTTGCTTTAACTGCATTCATTTTATCTTGTTTTGTATTGATTTTCAAGAACATACAAGGTTAAACCTTGAACGCATAGACTTTTTGCAACCCTTTAACCTTGATTCT
>JANWVW010000074.1 GCA_025056095.1 Bacteroidia bacterium | reverse complement strand
ACCCCCCCCCCCCCCCCACGCCGACCTTGCCCACACAAGCGCAAGCGAAGTGTGGGCAAGGGCACGCCCAAAAAAATAGACAACATAATCCACAAATTAGAAAGGTTTTTTTAGTTTTTTAGGTTAACTTTTTATATTGCAATTCGAATTTAAGAACTATGTACGATTTTAATGACTTTCGCAAATTCGCAATATACCACAGGGGTATGAGCTCTTTGGTCTTTGACCAAATGTTTTCTATGGCAAGAAGTCCTTTTGTTGCAGATATTGCCCCCTATGTAATTGAGGAAGGCAAAGGAAGCCATAACATTTATTCTCTATTGCTCAAAGAGCGAATCATTTTCATGACATATCCGATAGATGACTATGTGGCTTCGGGTATTCAAGCTCAACTTCTATGGCTACAAAGCCAAGAACCTGACCGCGATATCTCTATGTATATTAACAGCCCAGGGGGTTCTGTTTCCGCAGGATTGGGCATCTACGACACTATGCAATTTATTACTCCTGACGTAAGCACAATATGCATCGGCATGGCTGCATCTATGGGCGCAGTACTCTTAGCCGCAGGTGCCCCAGGCAAACGATACGCCCTGCCCAATAGCCGAGTAATGATACATCAGCCCCTCGGCGGCGCAAGCGGACAAGCTTCAGATATAGAAATCACAGCCCGAGAAATTAACAAAGTCAAAAGAAATTTGTACGAAATATTAGTCCATCATACAGGCAAAGAATACGCACAAATAGAAAAAGACGCCGATAGAGATTATTGGATGACTGCCCCTGAAGCCAAAGAATACGGAATAATTGACAAAGTAATTACCTACAACAAAGAAAAACAAAAAAATTCATAATCAACTTACACAGCATCCTTGCTCAATGGCAAGGATGCTTTTTTATTGAAAAGGTTGTATTATCTTTGCCCTCATGGGCTTGAACATAGGCGATATTGCACCCGATTTTAGTGCAAAAGACCAAAACGGAACCCTATTAAAATTATCTGACTTCAAAGGTAAAACAGTTATTCTGTACTTTTATCCCAAAGATGACACACCCGGCTGTACCAAAGAAGCCTGCAATTTTAGAGATAACTATTCCACTCTATTGCAAAAAGGTATGGTCGTATTGGGCGTAAGTGCAGATGACGAACAGAGCCATAAAAAATTCGCTGATAAATTTAACCTACCTTTTCCTCTGATAGCAGACACAGAAAAAAACATTATCCACGCTTATGGCGTATGGGGCGAAAAAAATATGTATGGCAAAAAAAGCATGGGAATTATACGTACTACATTCATCATAGACCCAGAAGGCAAAATTCAAGATATAATCAAAAAAGTGGATACAGAAAAGGCTACTGAACAAATTTTGAAAAGGTTAGAAAAATAATTGTGTGAACACACCCTCAATTCCTAAAATATGGCTTTTGGTAGCCGTATGGGTAGTTTCTGTAGGTCTTCGTATTCCTTTTCTGAATAGACCTTTATCCATACACCATGAATGGATGTTAGCCCACCTGCTCATTACGCTAGAAATATGGGAAAGCAAGAGTATTTCTGCATCTAAGTACGCACTGATATATACTTACCCGTATGATAAAACAAATGCTCATTTGGATTTTATAGGCGGAATAAAAGACAAAGAGGGGAATTATTACTATGTCTCCTATCCACCTTTTGCTTTTTATGCTGCGTATATTTTTTGTAAGGTATTTTTTTTACCTATTGCGCCGCTAAGTATACAACTTTTCAACCTGATATGGCACTTTGTCTGCGCTTTTTTTTGGTACAAGATTTTGAGAATTGTCTTTAATTCAGAAAAGTGGGCTTTTTGGGGGTATGTACTATACTTATTCTTACCGTTCAATTTGTGGTATCATGGGAATACATACTTCGTAGACATTTTTGTACAAGGTCTGTGGGCAGGATACCTTTACTTTTGGCTGATGCTTTACCTTGAAAAAAGAACAATTCGTAATTATTTAGGCTTGTTCATTTTTTCACTTCTTTTGATGTACACAGAATGGATAGCGGTTTTTATCGGAATAGCTACCTTGATAGTTGGAATACTGATAGTAGTAAAAAAACGTAGTTTTCTTCACCTTTTACCTGTGTGTGTAGCAGGCACAGGAATGTTGATAGGATTAGCTTTAACGCTCTATCAATACGCACATATTCAAGACTGGCAAACTCTAAAACAAACTTTATTCAACAAATACGAATTCAGAAGTGGCAAGAAAGAGCTACAAGAACAAAATACGAGTTTGTATTGGTTTATGCTCATTTATCATTATATAAAAGGCTATGCGCCGTTGTTAGTTTTGATGGCTATTGGTATTTTTTATCTACTTCGAAAACATTACAGAAAAAATTTATGGATAAGCTTTAACAAACTAATATGGCTGATTTTGTTAGGTTTACCTGTCGTTTTACATCATAGTGTTTTGTTTGGTTTTACTTACTTTCATGAATTCTCTGTATTAAAAACAAGCTTTATTTTGATTGCCTTATCGTTATGGTTTATGCGTATGTTAAATTTTAATAAAACAATCTACATTTTGCTGATTTTGATACAAGTAGGTATGTATTACGCTGCTTTTTACCGCTACACTGATGCTTATCAAAAGATAGGTCAAACTATTAAAAAAGAACGCCAAGCTAATGAGTTAGTAGTTTTGGCGGTTACAGAGGACTTTTGGGCAGTACCGCAAATTATGTATTATGCAAAATGTAATTTTTACTATGAAGAAGAGCAATTGCGAAATTTACCTGCTTTTCTAAATAGGTATAACCTTAAAAAATATGTTGTTTTTTACGTTGAAAAGGACCATATTTTATCAATTAAGCATTTTGAACGATGATGAACTTTTATGCTTTCTTTTTTCGCTTGATAGGTGGCTTGCTATAATAAGAAATACCTAATACAGCGTTATACGCCCAATCTTTGATTTCCTTGCGCGGAAAAGCCACATTATAGTACTTGGCATCCATACGAACAAACACATATAAATAATTTCTTTGCGTTTTATCCTGCCAACCTCGCATAAAGGTCAAATGTAAATTGTAGTTATCAAAAATGTAAAAATTAGGCGGGCGGGTAAAAAATATCTGATTATGGTAAGAAATAATAGTATATAAACCTAGACCTGCTTGAAAACAAATAGGATTTTTTCCCCAATAGTCATCAAACGGGTAATAAGTAAGTGTTACCATGGGGCTAAAAATTGTAAAAGAACTACCGACCACACTGGTAGCGGGTAAGGTATCTCGTTTAATAGTAAAATCGTCATAATATTGATTGGTTAAGTTTGCCCCAAAACGTGCATTAAGTTTTTGCATTCCTCTAATAATGGGAATTTGTAGCCAATATTGTCCATTTATGCTTTTACCTGTAATCGTCAATTTTTGATAACTTTGATTATTCAACCATGAATAGCCTACTCCAAAATCAATACCCATGCGCACTCTATTGGAATAGAGTACACTGTCTTTTTGAGCATACAACTCAACATGTAGCAGGATTGTGAGCAGTAGCAAACAAACTTTTGCTTTGTTCATGTAAATATTCAAAAGTACAAAAAACTTTGTGCTTCTCAAATTAAGATTTTGGATTTGGATGTTGAGTATTGGCAATTTTGTTATCAGGTAAGCGGGGCTGGCGTAGCCGCACAGGTGGATTCTTAGATTTCTTTAAGCGCAAGTTCAGGAATTCTACAAATAAAGAAAATATCATGGCTGAATAAACATATCCTTTTTCTAAATGTACCCCCAAACCTTCCACGCTCAAAGTGAAACCAATAAGCAGCAAAAATGCCAAAGATAACATTTTAGTAGAAGGGTGTTTATCTACAAACTTGCCAATTGGTTTAGCAAAGAAAAACATCACTGTTAAAGCCAAAGTAATAGCTACCATCATAATCCACATTTCTTTTACCATGCCTATGGCTGCCAAAACCGAGTCTAGGGAAAATATAAAGTTCATTAAAAATATTACCAAAATAGACTTTCCAGCGGTGGTTATTTTAGTTTTATGCTCTTGATACTCCTCACCTTCTAACTTATGATGAATTTCCCTAACACTGCTAAAAATGAGAAAAAAACCTCCCCCTAGCATAATCAGTTCTTTACTAGAAAATCCATGCCCAAAAATACTAAATACCTCAATCTCTAATTCTTTGAGAAAGCCTATCAAAGAAATCATAATAATGTTCATCACCAGTGAAATGAGAATACCTAAAAAACGGACTTTTCTTTGCTGCTTGGGATTAGGTATTTTGGAAGCAATAATACTAATGAAAATAGCATTGTCTATGCACAACGCTATTTCCATCAAAGTAACGCTAAATAAACTAATAAAATGTTGGGCTATCATTCTGTTTTAGCTTATAAGTTTATAGAGAAAGATTGTTGTAAATACTGTTCTAATCCTTTTTGCAAACAGACCATGGCTTTTTTAAGCTCATTTACTTCTAACACATAGGCAATACGGACTTCACTTTTACCTGCCCCTGGGGTAGCGTAAAAGCCACCTGCGGGAGCAAGCATCACGGTTTCATTATTGTACTCAAAGTTTTCTAATAACCATTGGCAGAAATGTTCACTACTTTCAATAGGGAATTTTGCCATTAAATAGAAAGCTCCACTAGGAACATTATAAATGACATTCGGAATACGAGATAAACCTTCTAAAACTACGTTTCTACGCGCAACATAATCTTGTGTAACAGCATCAAAATAACTTTGGGGAGTATCTACAGCAGCTTCACAGGCTATTTGCTCTAACATAGGCGCACATAAACGCGCTTGCCCCATTTTTAATGCACTTTGGATAATTTCTTTATTTTTACATACCAACGCTCCAATTCTTGCCCCACAGGCACTATACCGTTTAGAAACCGAATCTACTAAAATTGTTCTATCCTCAATCCCGCTTAAATGCATCACGGACACATACGGCTTATCGTCATAGATAAATTCTCTGTACACTTCATCACTAATAAGAAAAAGGTCATATTTGAGTACAAGTTGTTTTAATTGCTCTAGTTCCTCTCGCGTGTAAATGTATCCTGTGGGGTTACCTGGATTTGCAATAAGAATAGCTTTAGTTTTATCAGTAATTCGTTGTTCAAATTCGCTAATAGGTGGCAACTTGAAACCTTCTTCTATCCTAGAAGGCACAGGAACAACCTTGACACCTGCTATCTGAGCAAAAGCATTGTAATTTGTGTAGAAAGGTTCAGGAATAATAATTTCCTCATTTGGATTCATACAAGTGTACATGGCAAAGAATAGTGCTTCCGAACCCCCTACGGTAATAATTATGTCTTCATAGGAAACAAATATATCGTGTTTTTGATAGTATTGAGAAAGCTTTTTGCGGTAGCTTTCCATCCCTGCGGAATGGGTGTATTCTAGCACTTTGAGATTGTGATTTTGAATAGCCTTCCAAAAAGTTTCAGGGGTTTGTACATCGGGCTGACCAATGTTGAGATGATAAACTTTTTTACCCATCTTTTTAGCTTTTTCCGCAAAGGGTACTAGTTTTCGGATGGGTGAAGCAGGTAAAGCTACCGCTCGTTGAGAAATATTTGGCATAAGAGCAAAATTACAAAATATACTGCGATAGATCTTTATTCTGCACAAGATGCTGCAATTTTTGGTGTACTATTTCTTCGGTAATCACAATTTTCTTTTCTGTAATTTGGTCAGGTATTAAGAACAAGTAGTCGTTGAGTAGAGCTGTTAAAATAGTATGTAAGCGCCTTGCACCAATGTTTTCTATTTCATTATTTACCTGATAAGCTATTTTTGCCATAGCTCGTATAGCACCTTCTTCAAATTCTAATTCAAAACCTTCAGCTTCAAAAAGAGCTTTATATTGTTTAGTTAGTGCGTTTTCAGGTTCAGTTAAAATTCTGAAAAAATCCTCTTCAGAAAGCGATTGCAGCTCTACTCTAATAGGAAAGCGCCCTTGAAATTCAGGAATTAAATCACTAGGCTTAGATACATGAAAAGCCCCTGCGGCAATAAACAAAATATGGTCTGTTCTGACATTACCGTATCGAGTGCTAACAGTACTTCCTTCCACAATAGGTAGTAGATCTCTTTGCACTCCTTCACGGGATACATCAGGTCCGCCATTATTAGATTTACCTGCTATTTTATCTACCTCATCAATGAATACAATTCCGCTGGTTTCTACTCTTCGAATAGCTTCGGAAATAACGCTATCCATATCAATCAATTTTTGGGCTTCTTGGTCAGTTAAAATTCTTCTCGCTTCGGCGATAGTTACAGTTCTTTTTTTAGTTCGCTTAGGTGCAATGCTGCTAAGCATTTCTTCAATGTTAGCAGCCATGTCATCTACTCCAATAGGCCCTATTACTTGTGCAGTAGGCTTATGTTCTATTTCTATTTCAATTTTTCTATGGTCTAATTCGCCTTTTTGGAGTTTAGCCCTGATTTTTTCTCGAGTTCGGTGATTTAGCTCTTGCTCGGATATAGCATTTGCATCGGTAATTTCAAGCCCAAACTTTTGTGCGTTTTCCAGTGAGTTTTTCATGGGGGGAAGTAAAATATCCAAAATAATATTTTCTGCTTGTTCTTGGGCTTTTTGTAAAACTTGCTGCTTATGCTGTGCCTTTACCATATTTATGCCCTGCTGTAACAAATCTTTAATCATACTCTCCACATCTCTACCTACGTAACCTACTTCTGTAAACTTAGATGCCTCTACCTTAATAAAAGGCGCTTGGACCAATTTAGCCAACCTACGAGCAATTTCAGTTTTTCCTACTCCCGTAGCACCTATCATCAAAATATTATTCGGCATAATTTCTTCGCGTATGTGCGAAGCAGCTTGCATACGTCGCCAACGATTGCGAAGTGCAATAGCCACAGCTTTCTTTGCTTCCTGCTGACCAATAATGTACTTGTCTAATTCACTTACAATAGCCGAAGGCGTCAGTTTTTGTTCTATATCCATATTTCAATTCAACTACAAAATTGATAAAAAATTTTTGGCAGTAGTTAGATATATGGTGTTTTGATAAGATAAGTATAGACCTTATTTATTACTCACTCACATTTGAGAAGAATTATCATATCATTTTTTACAGGAGTACCTACTTCCAAAGACTGGCTAACTACCTTGCCTTGCCCTTCATAAATAACCTTAACTTTCATATTCTCCAACAAATAAATAGCATCTTTGAGCGTCATACCTTTGAGGTTAGGAATAACCTTGTTGTATATACTAATCTTATCGTTTGAAATTTTAACTGCCTTTTTATCTGGGACTAAACTACTACTTACCCAAGTCCCTGTATCTGTACCTTGATAAGCGATAGAAAGTTCATTATAAACAGTTTTTAAGTCTTTGAAAAAGGCTTTTTTTACTGTGGGCAGTTCTGCACTAATAATGTTTTTTATGTCTTTGAACTCTTGTGCTTTTTGATTCATAGCAAAGAGTTGGTTGGCAATTTGTTGAAATACAGGGGCTGCTACTGCTGCGCCATAGAATCCTTCTTGCGGTTCATCTAAAAGAACGTATATGCTATATAAAGGATTTCGTGCAGGAAAATAACCTACAAAAGAAGCCTCATACGTTTTTTGGTACTGACCGTTGACAACCTTTTGTGCAGTACCTGTTTTACCTGCTATGGCATAGCTAGAGGTGTATATATTTTTAGCCGTACCGCGTTGCACTACACCTTCCAACATTTTTTGAATAATAGATAAACTTTCTTTACTGCAAATAGGTTCTCTTGATACTTGAACAGGATACTTGCGAATAACCTTAGTGTTTTTTCGAATCTCTTCTACAAGCATTGGTTTTACTCTATACCCGCCATTGGCAATAGCATTGTAGAAGGTAAGAATTTGCAAAGGTGTTAGTTTCACATTGTATCCCGTAGATAACCAAGGTAGTGTAGTAGCATTCCATAAGCGTTTATCATCAGGTTTAATGAAATAAGGTGCAGGTTCGCCGAGAATCTCTATACCCGTAGGTTCAGTTAAACCAAAACGCTCTAAATGATTAAAAAATTTAATCGGATTTTTACCATAGTACTTTTGAATCATTCTGGCATGGTAGATATTACTAGATTCCTCAAAAGCTTTTTGTGCTGTAAGTAGATAGTGTGGTTTAGTATCTGTCATAGTACGGTCATAGAATTGCCATTTACCTGAACCTGTTTGTAAAGTTTCTGCACCTGTGATGTACTTATCTTCAATGCAGGCTAGCATACTAGCTAACTTGAAGGTCGATCCTGGTTCTATCGGCTGTGCCAAAGCGTATTGAAATATTTCAGGATAATTTGCTACTGCTCTTAATTTTCCTGTTTTGACTTCCATTACAATGGCTACGCCATATTTCGCTTGTGTATTTTTGACTGCTTGCTTCAAAGCTTGGTAAGTAATATCTTGAATTTGTACGTCTAAGGTAGTAACTACGTCATATCCGTCAATGGCTTCTATTTCTCCTGCTTCTGTTACAGGTTGGAACTCTGTGCCCACTTTTTGCATGATTTTTCTACCTTCTGTACCTGAAAGTTCTTTGTTAAAAGCATATTCTATTCCTGTTCCTATAACTTTATGATTCGTATCGTAATAGATTTGTCCAATAGTTTTTCGAGCAAGGCTATCATACGGATAGGTTCGTAGTTCTTTTTTTTCAAACCGAATACCTGTGGTTGCCGTCTTGTATCTGAAAAAAGGCCATTTTTTAAGGCGTTCTTTTTCGTCAAAAGAAAGTGGGCGCTTGTTTATGATGTAGTAAGCTTTTTTGCTATACCTTGCTTTGAGCAGTTGTTCTCTATATTCTTTTTTAGTAGCATCTCCAAAAAAACGCGATAGGCTATCTGCCAAAGAGTCTAGGCAGTTATGAAAATAGCGCAAACTGTCTTTACCTTTGGGAAAGCGCGTGTCCCAACTAAGCAGAAAATAAGGTGTGCTAATGGCTAAAATAGCATTATTTTGTCCCAATATGTTTCCCCTGCCCGCTTCTATTATCTCCTCTTTTATGATATTTTGAACGGCTTTTTTCTCCCATCTTTCATTGTTAATAAACTGCAAGTTGATAATTTGCACTAGGATAACCACAGCAAACAAACAAACCAAAGCAAAAACCATCTTACTTCTTGCTGTGATTTTTCTAGTTACAGACATAAACCTTTCTGAACTACAAAACTAAGCGATTTTATCTGAAAAATGACCAAAGTTTTAGAAATGCAGTAACTTATTATTTGTATTTTTGTTGCATGGCAACTGCGCATGCGTTACTACCTACGGCGAAAAAATTAGGACTGTTAGAAGAGGAATACTTCAAAATAGTAGAATTTTTAGGTAGAGAACCAAACTTTACAGAGCTTTCTATCTACTCTGTAATGTGGAGTGAACACTGCTCGTACAAAAATTCAATCGTATGGCTCAAAACTTTACCTAAGGAAGGAAAATACGTATTAGCCAAAGCAGGGGAAGAAAATGCAGGTTTAATGGATATCGGCGAAGGATTAGCAGTGGCGTTCAAAATAGAATCACATAACCACCCCTCTGCCATAGAGCCATATCAAGGTGCGGCTACAGGCGTAGGAGGCATACACAGAGATATTTTTACTATGGGAGCAAGACCCATTGCGGCACTCAATTCATTACGTTTTGGCAACCTTTCGCATGCGCGGACCAAGTACCTTGTAAAAGGCGTAGTTAAAGGAATTGGCGACTATGGAAATGCTTTTGGCGTACCTACCGTAGCAGGCGAAACCTTTTTTGACGAGTGCTATAACATGAACCCATTGGTTAATGCTATGTCCGTAGGTATTGTAAAACAAGGAAAGACAGTTTCTTCGGTAGCTAAGGGTGTAGGTAATCCTGTGTTTATTGTAGGTAGTGCAACAGGTAAAGATGGTATTCACGGAGCAACGTTCGCGTCCGAAGATATTACAGAAAAATCCACAGAAAAATTGCCCGCAGTGCAGGTAGGCGACCCATTTGCAGAAAAATTACTTTTAGAGGCTACTTTGGAAGCCATAGAAACAGGAGCTATCGTAGGCATGCAAGATATGGGCGCAGCAGGAATTACTTGCTCTACTTCCGAAATGAGTGCCAAAGGAAACGTAGGTATGCGTATTGATTTAGATAAAGTCCCTACTCGGCAACCCAACATGCAACCCTTTGAAATTTTACTCTCCGAATCCCAAGAACGTATGCTAATTGTAGCAGAAAAAGGTAAAGAACATTTAATACAGGCAGTTTTTGAAAAATGGGATGTACCCTGCGTACAAATAGGCACGGTCACTGATACAGGTTATCTGGAATATTACATGAATGGCGAGTTAGTAGCTCACGTACCTGCTAAATCTTTGGTAGTAGGAGGGGGTGCACCTGTCTACCATAGAAGCTACAAAGAACCTGCTTACATAGAAGAAATTAAAAAATTTAATTCCAATAACATCCCTATACCTAAAAGTATTCAAGAGTTCGTTGAAATTACTCACTTTTTGCTTTCTCATCCAAATATTGCATCTAAGCATTGGATATATGAACAGTACGATAGTATGGTAGGCACAGCTAACATGAGCATTAACGAACCCAGTGATGCGGCTATTATCAAGATAAAAGGTACACAAAAAGCTCTTGCTTTAACTGTAGACTGTAATAGCAGATACGTGCATGCAAATCCTGAAATTGGCTGTGCTATTGCTGTATTAGAAGCGGCACGGAATATCACTTGTAGTGGTGGAATTCCGTTAGGACTAACGAACTGTCTAAACTTTGGAAATCCATACAATGAAGAGGTGTATTGGCAATTTGTGCATAGTATTAAAGGAATGAAATTAGCTTGTGAAGCACTAGGAATTCCTGTAACAGGTGGAAATGTAAGTTTTTACAACCAATCGGTAATAGATAACGTGGCTATACCTGTTTTTCCTACTCCTACAATTGGCATGGTGGGGTTGATTGAAAATTTGCAAAATAATAGAATGTCATTAGGATTTAAGCAAGCGGGACACTTAATTTATATTCTCGGGGATATTACCGAAGACATTGCTTGCAGTGAGTACTTGTATAGTTATCACAAAGTAAAGTATAGTCCTGCGCCCTATCTGAACATAGAAAACGAACTAAAATTACATAAAAATTTACGAGAACTCATACAGCACAAATTACTTCAATCCGCGCATGATGTTTCTGATGGGGGACTTATTACCACTTTATTTGAAAGTGCCTTTGTACATGATATCGGTTTTAGTATTGAAGTTCCTTCGCACATTCGCCCTGATGCCTTTTTATTCGGAGAAGGACAAGGAAGAGTAGTGGTTACTGTTGCAGAAAAAGATAAAGCTGCCTTTGAGCAGCACTGTTACGTTCCCTACTTGTTGATAGGTAAGACTCTTGAAAAATCCGCAGTGGAGGTCAAAAACTATATTCCTTACACACGGTATGACCTATTTAAGCAAAGTTACTATCAAGGTTTTCAAGTAGAATGAAATAAAGATATTTTGACAATTGAATTACACTAAATTTTTACTTTTGCTTCATGAAACCTAAAAAACCAAGTGAAACCGTAGCAGAAATGACCGAGTTAGTTTTGCCAAATGACACGAATACTTTAGGAAATTTAATGGGAGGGCGCTTGATGCACTGGATGGATATTGTTTCTGCCATTTCTGCACAAATGCACTGTAATAGAATTGTCGTTACTGCTGCGGTGGATTTTGTGGATTTTAAGCATCCTATTCGCTTAGGAGAGATTGTAAAGCTAAGGGCGAAAGTAACCCGAGCTTTTAATACTTCAATGGAAGTATATGTAAAAGTAACAGGTAAAAACTTACGCACAGGCGAGGAAAGATTTTGTAATGAAGCGTATTTTACTTTTGTAGCTGTTGACCAGGACGGTTTGCCTATATCTGTTCCACCTATTGAACCTGAAACAGACGAAGAGAAAGCCCAATATGAAGATGCCTTAGCACGGCGAAATATGCGATTGATGCTAGCAGGTAAAATAAAACCTGACCTTAAAATTCTTTCAGACCTACTGACATGAGGTTAAAATTTTATATTTTTTATTTTTTGGGCGTGCCCCTTGCTGACGCAAGGGTCGGGGCATTCCGCACTACGCTTCGCTTCGGTGCTTCG
>JANWVW010000073.1 GCA_025056095.1 Bacteroidia bacterium | reverse complement strand
GTGCCCTTGCCCACACTTCGCTTGCGCTTGTGTGGGCAAGGTCGGCGTGCTTCGGGCTACGCTTTCGCTTCGGTGCTACGCTTCGCTTCGCACCGTGCTAACGCACGCCCTCCGCATGCCTCACGCAATATAAATTGAGTTCATTACTCAACATAACTCAAATACCGTAACAAGTCCCATTCTAACTATGCTAAAACGCACCTTTGAATGTGCAGTTGAGAAAACTACATATTGTAGCAAATTTTTGAGCAAAAACCATAAACTACAAAATTAAACTCAAAAACTGTTCGATTTCCTTAAAATGCTCAATTTGGTTCATTTCTTTCTATGCAAACTTGCCGCTATGGATATATTCCCAATTACCACATCTAACTCTTTAACCATTCTTTCCAAGTATTCTATAATTTGATAGTTATCTGGATGGGCAAGGTTTTCTTTATTCAAAAGATTCATTAAGCCTAATATGGATGCCACAGGGCGCCTAACTTCGTGGGCATTTAGCCAAGCTATCTCCTCTAATTGTCTATTTCGTTGTTGAAGAGCTTCTATGATTTCAATTCGTTGGGTAATATCTTCCGCAATACCAAGTAATTTCACAGGTTTATTGAGTGCATTTCGTTCAAAAACTAAAATTTTATTTTGTAGCCATATCAACTTGCCATCTTTTCTAAATACTCGGCAATCTATCTGTATTGCTTCATAATCTTGACATTTTTTTGCTTGGTTAAGTTGGCGAATAAATAAGCTAAAATCTTCTTTGTAAAACAGACTTTTCATTTTTTGCAGAGGCATGTTTTGCATCTCCTGTTGAGAGTAGCCCAAAATAGTTTCAGTGTGCCGAGTAGTGAAGTGTAAATTCAAGGTAAAAACATCTACAATGTATATAACCAATGAGATATTTTGATTGATTTTTTCTAGTAGTTGGTATCGGTCAAGAATCTCTTGGTATTTGTGAGCAGGGTCAAAGTTTAGACGTATCATATCAGTAGTCTATAAAATAAAGTGCATTTTTACAAATAAAAATGACCTTATTCTCTTTGAATAAGGTCAGGAACAGTGGTTGTGCTAAAAAGATTTACACTAATTTTGCTTCTAGGGTAATAGGCACGTTGAGTAACTTAGAGATAATACAGTTTGCACGGGCGTTTTCAGCAAGTTCTTGAAGTTTTTCGTTAGTCAAGCCTTGGGCTTTTACCGTAGTTTCCAAGTGCACTCCCACTACAGACCAACCGCCGTCGTTTTTCATGTCCAAAGTGGCTTTGGTTTCCACGCTTTCGGGAGTAATACCTGCGTTAGTAATTCGGGCGGCTAGTGCCATGCTGAAACATCCTGCGTGTGCTGCGGCTACTAGCTCTTCGGGGTTAGTTCCAATACCTTCCTCAAACCGAGAGGTAAAGGAATATTGCGTATTATTCAATACAGTGGTAGGTGTAGAAATGGTTCCTTTGCCCTCTTTTAATGTGCCGTTCCAAACGGCTGAAGCATGTCTTTTCATACCAAAGTGTAACAAAAAATATTCTTTTTTGGTTCCCTTAATCTATTCAAATTACGAATTTTGCACTGGAGTTTTTTGTGCAACTATCTTAACCAAAGCAAATAAAATCTCAGTGAGTTATGATTTTTCCCAACGGACTACAAACTCTTCTATAATTTTTTTATTGTATCCTTTCCAACCATTTCTAAAATCGCGAGCAGAAATTGCAATAAAATTAAGTAACCGCTCTGAATTAAGCTGTTCAAGTAAAAAGTGATAATTATCACCCTCCTTGAGTTTAATACAGTACCCCGAGTAGAAAGTTGCTTCCTCATGCTGTACGTAAACAAAATTCGGTTTTATGTTCATGGGTGAAAACAAAATTTTTTTACCAAAACTAGTATCCAAACCTTGACTGCGTCCAAAAGCATACCAAGCTACAGGATTAGGTTTTCCATTATCGCGCTTGTCTAGTTCGTTTTTTACACTTAAAAGGTATGCATAAGCCAAAGGATAGTTCTGTTTTAACTCCTCTTCACTTATAATTCTATGCTTACCATTTACTTTCTTGTATGGAAATAAGATAAATTCTTTTATCTCTTGGCTGTCCTGCTTAACTTTAGAAGCTTTGATAATAGGTTTGAGTATAGATTTCTCTATTTTTATCTTACCTTTCAGACGAGTATTTGCTATAACATAATTAGAATCATTAGGTATGTCTTCAATAGAAAAGATATAAGCTTTGTCGCAGAGAGTGGTAATTCCTACGTGAATATCGCAAATCTCTTTCAATTTTACTCCATTTTCTTGCTGCACAGGCTGAGTAGAAAGTGACCATACTTTTTGATTGACAATTTCAGTGTAAGGAATAGTCCGCTCTTCAAATTCATCTAAATGTTTAGCTTGTTGATATATCAGGTGGGACAAAGATTTTTTACCAAATACCACAATTGCACTGTATGTAGTGGCATTATCAAAAACCTGTAAATGTCGATAGTTGATAATTTTAAAAATGTTCTGGTGAGCAGCAAAGTAGTTACGCATGTATTTAGCGGTTTCGCTATACAAAAAAGTATTAGGTGTGATTAGTCCACAAATACCGTTTTCATTTAGTAAATAGTAGCAAAGCTCATAAAAAGCAATATAGCTATCTGTTGAGCCACTTTTACAAAATTTAAAATAATGTTGAATAAAAGCACGCTCTTGTTTGTCTAAATGTTGTATTCGGATATACGGCGGATTGCCTATAATAAAGTCAAATTTCGGCATTCCATAGTCAGTAATGACCCTAAATGCATTTTTAACATGAATATTCCACTTAACTTCTATTCCCAGAGGTTGAATAAGATTATTTAATTTTTCAATACACTTTTGAACTGCTTGGCTATCCACATCCCAGCCTTCAATAAACGCCAAATTATCCTTGACCTTTTCTTTGGGTGAGTATTGAATAATTCTTTGAGCTACTGCCATTAAAAAACGCCCATCACCGCATGCAGGATCTAAAATTTTTTTACCTAAACAAGCAGGATTATTTACTCCTACTTCATTAAGTATTTTTTCCACAATAAAGTCAGGTGTGTACACTTTTCCTAGTAATTTTTTATCATCGTATTTTCTAGTCAGGGAAGCCATAGTTTCTAAACTTTTGAAATATAAAACTCTGCAAATTCTTTCACTTGATTAAATAAGTTTGAAATGGATAATTTCTTATTCATAAGTTCAGCAAATTTACTGTCAAAAATAGATTCTGGTTTCACTTCTGTTACTGCTAAGGAACTTTCATCTATGTCAACAAGTAAAATTCCGATTATATATGGTTTATGTGCTTGCTGTATATCAAAAGCAAGTTTGAGATATTTTTCTAAATCTTTTTTTTCAATTCTTTCTACTTTCACGGGTATCTTATCTTTCTGTTTTTCCATGCTTTTGAGATAATATGGAGTTTCATAACGAAGCACAATAATGTGTGCGTAAGGAATATTCATCCGTTGAATATTTGCAGTTTCACCCATCATGTTTTCAAAGTAATTATTTGCATTTTGCTTGTAATTTGAAGTAATAAACTTAAATCCTAAACAAAAAATTGGATTATCATGGTAACAGACTGCTATATCATTATTATAGTATTTGCCCTCAACTGTTAGTTCTTTGTTTAAACTGCCAACATGGTGGACTTTGAATTGACTGTCAAAAATTTTTTCAAGAGTATGAGCTAAAAATATGTACAGGTTTTAATTTCTCCATACTTCTAGCTCCAAAGGTCAGATAATTTTTGTAAGACTGAGATAATGCTGATAAAAACTCTTCCTGATTGTACATAATTTGCATGTAGGTTATCTTTTATGAAGCTACAAATTTAAGCAATTACTATCTAAATACATAGCCTAAAGATAAGCTAAGCAGTTTTAGTAGAAGTAAATCTATTTAGTGTAGCGGCATAAATCACTATTTTTGTGATATGAAATCTGCACATCAAATAAGACAAGAATTTTTAGATTTTTTTAGAAGCAAGCAGCACGAGATTGTTCCCTCAGCACCTATGGTTATCAAAGGCGATCCGACACTTTTATTTACTAATTCAGGTATGAATCAGTTTAAGGAGTGGTTTTTAGGTTATACCGTACCTAAGTACCGTCGGGTAGCAAATACTCAAAAATGCTTACGCGCCAGCGGTAAGCACAACGATCTTGAGGACGTAGGTGTAGACACTTACCACCATACTATGTTTGAAATGCTCGGTAATTGGAGCTTCGGAGATTATTTCAAAAAAGAAGCTATTGCTTGGGCGTGGGAGCTACTTACAGAGGTGTGGAAATTTCCAAAAGACCGTTTGTACGTAACCTATTTTAACGGCGACACTGCCGAAAACCTTGAACCTGACTTAGAAACCAAAGAAATTTGGAAAGAATATATCAGCGAAGATAGGATTAAACCTGCTTCTAAAAAAGATAATTTTTGGGAAATGGGCGCTACAGGTCCTTGTGGTCCCTGCACAGAAATTCACGTAGATATTCGCACCGAAGAAGAACGCAAACAAGTTGATGGCTACACATTAGTCAATAGCGATAATCCGAAAGTGATAGAAATATGGAACCTCGTTTTTATGCAGTTTGAACGCAAAGCCGATGGCTCACTAGTCCCCCTACCCGCTAAGCATGTGGATACAGGAATGGGATTTGAGCGCCTTTGTGCTGTTCTCAATGCGATTGAAACCAACTACACTCAAACCTCTAACTACGATACACCTGTGTTTAAGCCAATTATCCAAAAAATAGAAGAGGTTACGCATCAAATATACACAGGACAAATAGAAAATAAAAAAGATATAGCCATACGAGTACTAGCAGACCACATTCGTACTATTGCTTTTGCTATTGCAGATGGGCAATTACCTTCAAATACAGGTGCGGGGTATGTAATACGCCGAATTTTGCGCAGAGCAGTACGATACTACTACTCATTTTTACAACGAAAAGAACCTACTTTGTATCTTTTAGTAGCCACATTAGCCGAGCAAATGAAACCTATATTTCCTGAAATAGAAGCTCAAAAAAGTTTGATTATCAAGGTTATACAAGAAGAAGAAAGAGCTTTTTTACGAACATTAGAAAGAGGTATTCAGCTTTTTGAAAGTTATCATCCGCAAGAAAATACGATTGACGGCGAATTTGCTTTTGAATTGTATGATACGTACGGCTTTCCATTAGACTTGACTCAGCTTTTAGCTCGCGAAAAAGGTTTAACAGTAGATACAGAAGGTTTTGAAAGAGCAATGCAAGTTCAAAAAGAACGCTCCCGCGAAGCCACTAAAATCACCGCAGGAGATTGGGTTGTTCTCAAAGACATTCAACAAGTAGAACACTTAATCTATGAACCAGACTTCAAAAATTCCGATAAAATTACTGAAGCCCCTACCGAGTGCCATACCTTTATAGCAAAATATCGTACGGTAAATGTTAAAAATAAAGTACAATATCAAGTAGTACTACAAAAAACGCCCTTCTATGCCGAAGCAGGTGGACAAATAGGAGATACAGGGACCTTAACTTCTGTCCACGAAACTATACACGTTTTAGATACCTTCAAAGAAAATAACTTGATTGTACACAGTGTAGATAGATTACCTGAAAAACCTCATTTAGAATTCCATGCCCAAGTAGATGTACAACGTAGAAAACGAATTATGGCTAATCATACAGCTACACACTTGCTCAACGCTGCACTGCGGCATGTTTTAGGTAACCACGTAGAACAAAAAGGTTCTTATGTAGGAGATACACACCTTCGGTTTGATTTCTCTCATTTTAGTAAGCTTACCGAAGAAGAATTACACGCTGTTGAGCAATTAGTGAATGAAAAAATAAAACAAGGTATAGAACAAGAGACTCGCTGGTACCCAATAGAGCAAGCTAAAAAACTTGGTGCACAAATGGTTTTTGGCGAAAAGTACGGAGAAACTGTGCGTGTCGTAACTTTTGATCCGAAATTTAGTATGGAATTCTGTGGTGGACTACACGTGCTTAACACACAGGAAATACGCTTGTTTAAGCTGATTAGCGAAGGTTCTATCACTGCGGGCGTGCGAAGAATAGAAGCAGTTACAGGTGATTATGCTGTTGAACTTTTACAAAACTATCAAAAAACTCTACAAACTTTGCAGGAACAACTCAAAACCAAAGATATACTTAAAGCAGTAGCACAATTGATGGAGCGAAACAAAGAATTAGAGCAAAAATTGGCACAGGCACAGCAATTCAAAGTCCGTGTATTAGTTGAATATCTCTCTACACAAATTATTCAAAAAGATGGAATGCACTATCTTTTTGCACAGGTAGAGGTAGATACCACAGAAATGATGCGCCAGATTTGCTTTGACCTAAAACATAAATTTAAGAGTGTGTATATTGTACTTACAGCGAATATTGAGAATAAACCCCAAATTGCGGTTATGTTATCTGATGATGTGGTAGCAGGGGGAAAAAATGCAGTTGAGATAGTGAGAGAGCTTGCAAAAGAAATTCAAGGTGGAGGGGGAGGACAACCTTTCTTTGCTACTGCGGGTGGTAAAAATGCACAGGGGCTTAAAGACGTACTGTTTAAAGCTAAAAAGGTACTTTCATAAATGCAAAATTGAACTATGCAGGATTTTTAAAGGTATAAAGAGTTGAGGTAGTTTTAGTGGTAAAATAAGTAAAATAACTCTTGACGCCCTGTGAAGCAGGGCGTCAAAAAATTCGGAAATTCATAAATACTACATCATTTTTGACAAAGCTGGTGCAATAATTAAAGACACAATAGACATAAGTTTGATTAAAATATTCATAGAAGGTCCAGAAGTATCTTTGAAGGGGTCGCCAACTGTATCCCCAATCACAGCTGCTTTGTGTGGATCAGAACCTTTGAAGTATTTTTTACCGTTGATATCTACACCTTTTTCAAAGGATTTTTTGGCGTTATCCCAAGCTCCCCCTGCATTTGACTGAAAAATAGCCATAAGTACGCCCGAAGTAGTTACTCCTGCTAATACACCTCCTAATACTTCCGCACCCGCAGCAAACCCTACAATCACAGGGACTAACAGTGCCAACAGTCCAGGGGCAATCATTTGTTTGAGTGCAGCTTGAGTAGCAATTGAAACACATTTTTCATAGTCAGGTTCTACGCCTTCTTTACCTTCTAACAAACCTTTAATCTCTCTGAATTGTCTGCGCACTTCTTCAACCATTCTATTAGCGGCTTTGCCTACGGCACTCATTGCCAAAGAGGAAAACAAATAAGGTACCATGCCACCAATGAATAACCCCCCTAAAACTTTTGCGTTAGAAATATCAATTTTTTCTAAGCCTGTGGTTTCCATAAAAGCAGCAAACAGAGCTAATGCTGTAAGCGCCGCTGATGCAATTGCAAAACCTTTACCAATAGCAGCCGTAGTATTGCCAACCGAGTCTAAAATATCGGTTTTTTCGCGAACCTCCTTTGGTAAGCCACTCATTTCAGCAATTCCACCTGCATTATCTGCAATAGGTCCAAAAGCGTCAATAGCTAATTGCATGCCTGTAGTCGCCATCATACCCGAAGCAGCCATAGCTACTCCATACAGACCTGCCATATAGTAAGAAGATACGATTCCTACACTTAACACTAAAATAGGCAAGAAAGTAGAGGACATTCCCACGCTTAACCCCGCAATAATATTGGTAGCAGGTCCAGTGGATGATTGGCGCACAATTGTATTCACTGGCTTTCTACCCATAGAGCAATAGTATTCTGTGATAATACTAATCAAAGCACCGACAATCAAACCTATGGCTACGGCACCAAAAACGTTCATAGGCGTATACTCTTTTATGCCTACGATAAACTTATTAGGAAGCATCCAGTTGATTACAAAGTAAGATGCAATTACAGTCAGAATAATAGCTCCCCAGTTACCTAAGTTAAGCGCCATTTGTGGTTTAGGATTGACATCAGAAGTGCGTACAAATAATGTCCCTACAATAGAAAATACCATTCCTAATACTGCAATTACCAGTGGCAAAATAGTAGTAGATAAACCCCCAAAAGAATCCCCAACAACGAATACAGAGGCACCTAGAACCATTGTAGCCAAAACAGTACTGACATAAGAACCGAATAAATCTGCTCCCATTCCTGCTACATCGCCCACATTATCACCTACATTATCAGCAATAACTGCAGGATTACGAGGGTCATCTTCAGGAATACCTGCTTCTACTTTACCTACTAAGTCTGCGCCCACATCTGCTGCTTTTGTGTAAATTCCTCCACCTACACGTGCAAATAAAGCTATACTCTCTGCTCCAAGAGAAAATCCTGTCAACACATTCAAAACTCTATGTAGTTGGTTACCGTTGGCACCGTTGCTATTAAACATGTAGTTAAACAAAATAAATAAAGCTCCTAATCCTAATATACCCAGCGCTACTACACCAATCCCCATCACAGCGCCTCCTGCAAAAGAAATGTTTAGTGCCTTTGCAAGAGAGGTTTTGGCTGCTTGGGCAGTTCTATAATTCGCTTTGGTCGCAACACGCATACCCAAAAAGCCCGCTGTACCCGAAAAAGATGCCCCTACAATAAAAGCTAAAATAATGAACGGTGAAGAAGTAGGGTCATTCCATGATAAAATACCTAATAAAATAGCAGCTACAACCACAAAAATAGCTAATATCCTGTATTCGGCTTTTAAGAAGGACATAGCTCCCCGCGCAATATATGAACCTATCTCTTGCATGCGCTTATCTCCTGGGTCCTGTTTAGCTATCCATTTTGAACGTAGGAAAATGTACCCTAGTGCTAATAAAGCCAATACGGGAATAAGATAAATGACACCTTGATTCATATCTACTTAAATTTGAATTAAATACAACAGCGTGCAAAGTTATATGCAAAGTGTATAAATCTCAAAATTTTTTGCTCTTTTTACGGTTTGCACACTAAAATCAAACTTTTATCATCTATCTCTCGCGCAAGGGTAGGGTTGCCACATTTGAGAAATTCTTGCCACATAAAAGAAATTTCTCTATCTGATTTACCTTGTTGATATAGCTGCCTTAATATCTGCACTAAGGGATTAAAAAATTTCGGATAAGGTTTATTGATATCCTCATAGATACCTTTCTCTGGATTCCATTGCATACATTCAAAAGAAGCTCTTTCGCAACCATCGCTCAATACACAAAAAGCAGTATAAGACTCTTGTATTACTTGTACCTCTAACCACGTTTCAGGTTCTTGAACCCATATAGGTGAGGTCAAAAATATAGTTTGATTAGCTTCCTCACCTTTATGCGGTACAAATAAAGCATGCCAATCTCCTTTTGCATCGCAATAACCTGCACGCCCATCTCCTAAATGAAAACTAATCAAACTTTCAGTAGAAAACACAACTGCATTAACCGTACAGCTTAGACTATCTAGAAGATAATTTTGGGCTTTCAAATACTCCAATGTCCTAACTAACAAATTGAAAATATTTTCTTTGAGCTGACTTTTGTTTTCTACAAGAATTTCCCAATTAATTTTGGCAGATTCTTTAATTAAAAATCCCACGCACAAGTGAGCACCAATATGAGAAAAACCCGATGAACCTGCTCCATCACAAACTACTGCAATTCCCCAACCATTCTCCCAAGTTTGATATCCACAAGCATCTTGCATAGGCTGCTGGTGTATTTTATGCGACATACCTATCGCAGAACCATAAGCCGCAATAAACTTGCAATTATTCATCATACTCTAAACCTGCGGCAATTCTATAAGCTGTCTGTAATTCTGAATGGGCGTGCATATTTTTAGCCTTTAACGCAGCTTGCATACCTTTTTGATAGGTTTCTATGGCTTTTTCTGTAAGCCCTTTTTTCTCGTACAACTTTCCTAGATGATAATATGTACCTACATAATCAGGATGGTGAGTTACTAAATACTCATAATGCTTTTGAGCATTTTCTATATCGCCTAAACTATTGTATTCAGTAGCAATTGCATAACGCGTAAAAGTATCATCTGGGTCTTGGTCAAGAAATTCTAATAACATTTTAAGGCGATCTTCTGCTTTCATACTTCGCAAAAGTATAAAATTTATGCAAACGCTCTATCAAATTTTACTTGCACTACTGCTGTTAAAATTGAACTTTATGATGTATTTTTGTATAGTGCGTATTTTTACTTTGGTCAGTGGTATTTTTTGGACTTTGCTTGTTTTTTCGCAAAGTAAAGATACGGCTTGGGTTTTGTCTAAATCTCAACGGCAAAACATTAACACTTTCATATTCCAAAGTCTGTACTATCAGCATTTTTTACGCACTAAAAACACTTTTGAATATCAATTAAAAACAGACAATCTATACAATCCAACTGTGCCACAAAAATGGGTACAAGCTATTCAAACGGGCTATTTCTCACATTCGCATATACTTTCTAAAAAACTACAATGGAAAAATTACTCACAGACCATAAATTACCTGCCCACAAACTTTTACACATTCCAAGCTTTTACAGGTGTTAACTACATGCCATTAGATTCTTTGCAGCTCCAAGCTGACATAGGTTGGAACTATGACCAAAGAGATAGATATAAAAATCACGGTTGGGCTACGCGTATGCTCCTTCAATTTGATAAAACCACACAAGACAAACAACAATGGAAAGCCCAGCTCAACTCTCGATATTATAGCCTTCAAATACGAAACAATTTCAACTACAATGCTAAATTAGCCTATAAAATTCCTATAAAAGATCTTATCAAACTTCATCTTGCTGCACAGCATGCTTTTTGGCAAGTAGAGGACTTTTTTTCTAAATCCATTCAACGAATCCGCAGCGACTCCACTCAACTTGACCTTTTTTTTACCTATCAGCTTACAAAGCGAATTTTTCTCTCCACACAAAACTATTTACAGATTCATAACCGAAGATTCTATTTTCGCCCTCTCGAAACCCTAACTCCTGAAAGAAATAACAGTCAGTTTAGACAGTTTGCTTATCAATTACAAGGTACTTTATCTTGGAAGTTAGATTTTTTTAACGTAGATTTTAGTTTCAAAAACAGTGTTGAAAACCGAACTTTTGATATAGAAAACACGCTTAACCTTGCGCCTACTACTTTTCAAATTCAACGCAATCAAGAAAAATTGAAAGATTATGCCCAAGAAACCACACAATGGACATGGAACAGCCAACTAACTATTCGAAAAAAATGTATTGTTACTCACAGCTTTATTGGAGAATTACTTCGTTTTGATACCCCCAGCAAAGATAATTTTGATGACAGGGATGTACTTTTATATTCAGGTGAGCAGGATATAAAATACTTAATTTCGCGTTCTTTCAAAGCAGGTTTGTTGTTTAGTGGTATTTACAGGCACATTGTGTACATTTTTGCACAGCAGAGTAAGGAAAACTACGCTCAATACATCATTAAAATGTCCCCTTATGCGGAGTGGAGCAATAAAAAATGGGAGATTAAGGCAATTTACCAGCAATGGAGCATGTACAATGTGCATGACTTTTCTTTGATGCAGAATAATGACCGTAGCACGCGTTTGCTCAGTACCGAAGTGCATCTTCAATGGCAGATGCATCCCAAATGGCAGCATAAGGTAGATGTTTTGTATAGCAGGCGTAACATAGGCAAACTTAATTGGAAGCTATTTACAGAAATTCCTATTGACACTACTTTTACCTACGACTATGCGTATAAATGCACATTTTCAAGCAAAAAGTGGAGTATTTATCTCGGCTATCACCATTTTTTGCAGCAAAGGCGATATGAATCAGGATATAAGCAAGAGCGTACAGGTTTATCCAAAGCTATTTTATTGAAAGAAAACAACTTTCAAACAGGTCCAACTATGGGTGTAGAAGCGCGCTTAAAAAGTACGTTTTCTTTTTCTTTTGAAAATTGGCTACAGTGGTATTTTACTCGGTATTATTTTAAGGAGAAAGTAGGTGTGCCTTTGTTTATCAATTTTACGGAAAGTCAGCTTTTTCAAACGCCCAAGCCCCGTATTATTCCGTATTTTTTATTGAATGCTTCTGTACGTTGGTAACGTATTTTTAGTCAAGAGATAGTAATTTTATTTTTTGGGCGTGCCCTTGTGGGCGTTTCGCTTGCGCTCATGCCCACAAGGTCGGCGTGCTACGGGCTACGCTGACGCT